>SFMP01000042.1 GCA_004554395.1 Myxococcales bacterium
ATGGAGCGACTAGCGACATAGGCGCGACAAAAGCGCCGTATGGAGCGACTAGCGACATAGGCGCGACAAAAGCGCCGTATGGAGCGACTAGCGACATAGGCGCGACAAAAGCGCCGTATGGAGCGACTAGCGACATAGGCGCGTCGGCCTGGCGTATTGCCCAGAGGGCAATAGACGGGCCCAACAAAAATCGCGACGCCTCAACACCGCGCGATACATCGCAACACATTGCGATACACGACGACGAATTACGACGAATTGCGACAAACAACGACATACTATTCAACAAAACGGAGCACGAAGCGACATGGGCGCATATAACCCAAGTGAAATCGAACCCAAATGGCAGCAATATTGGCAGGAACACAAGTGTTTTAGGGCTGTCGATGGGTCGCCGAAACCGAAATACTACATCCTCGACATGTTTCCGTATCCGTCGGGCGCGGGCCTGCACGTCGGGCACCCCGAGGGCTACACGGCGTCCGACATCATTGCGCGCTACAAACGCATGAAGGGCTTCAACGTCTTGCACCCGATCGGTTGGGATGCGTTTGGTTTGCCCGCCGAGCAATACGCCATCAAGACGGGCACGCACCCAAGCGAGACGACGAAAAAGAACGTCGAAAACTTCACGCGACAGATTAAATCGCTCGGATTTAGCTACGATTGGGACCGCGAAATCAACACGACCGACCCCAACTATTATAAATGGACGCAGTGGATATTTTTGCAACTCTATAAGCGCGGCTTGGCCTATGTCAGCGAAGCGCCCGTCAACTGGTGTCCGGCGCTAGGGACGGTTTTGGCCAACGAAGAAGTCATCGACGGGAAATCGGAAGTCGGTGGCTACGAAGTCATCCGCAAGCCCATGCGTCAATGGATGCTCAAGATTACGGCCTATGCCGAACGCCTGCTCCAAGACCTCGAAGAACTCGATTGGCCCGAACGCATCAAGGCGATGCAACGCAACTGGATCGGGAAATCGCTCGGCGCCGAAGTCGTTTTCAAAGTCGAATCGCCCATTGCCGCCAATATCAAGGTGTTTACGACGCGCCCCGATACGCTCTTTGGCGCGACTTTCCTCGTCTTGTCGCCCGAACACCCACTCGTTCGTTCGATCGTTACGCCCCCATGCCGCGACGCCGTCGACGCCTACTGCAACCAAGCCGCAAAGAAATCCGACCTCGAACGCACCGATTTGGCAAAGACGAAAACGGGCTGTTTCACGGGTGCATACGCGATTAACCCCGTCAATGGCGCCAAAACGCCTATCTGGATCGCCGATTACGTCTTGGCCTCCTACGGCACCGGGGCGATTATGAGCGTTCCGGCACACGATACGCGCGACTACGAATTCGCCAAAACGTTCGATTTGCCCATCATCCAAGTCATCGAAGGCGGCGACATCGAACGCGAAGCCTATACGGGCGACGGCGTCCATATCAATTCGGGGTTCATCGACGGCACCAACGTCAAAGACGGCAAACAAAAGATGATCGAATGGCTCGAATCGACGGGAACGGGCCGCGGCGCCGTCAATTACAAGCTCCGCGACTGGCTCTTCTCGCGGCAACGATACTGGGGCGAGCCATTCCCCATCGTTTGGGATAAAGACGGAAACCACCACCCACTCCCCGAGGAACAACTCCCACTCACGCTCCCCGAGGTCAAATCATACGAGCCCTCGGGCACCGGCGAAAGCCCACTTGCCAACATCGATTCGTGGCTCCACGTCGGCGATATGACGCGCGAAACGAACACCATGCCGCAATGGGCCGGATCATGCTGGTATTACTTGCGCTACATCGACCCCAACAACGACACGGCTCCATTTAGCGCAGCCAACGAAAAATACTGGATGCCCGTCGATTTCTACATCGGGGGCGCCGAACACGCCGTCTTGCACCTGCTCTACGCGCGATTCTGGCACAAAGTCCTCTACGATATCGGGCTCGTCCACACGAAAGAGCCTTTCAAAAAGCTCTTCAACCAAGGCATGATCCTCGGCCTGTCGTACAAAGACGCCCGCGGCGCACTCGTGCCCAACGACCAAGTCATCGCCAAAGACGGCAAATACTTCAGCAAAGAGACAGGCGAAGAGCTCTCCCAAATTCCCGCTAAAATGTCGAAATCGCTCAAAAACGTCGTCAACCCCGACGACATCATCCGCGACTTCGGCGCCGACTCCCTGCGACTCTACGAAATGTTCATGGGCCCCCTCGACCAAGTCAAACCTTGGGATACCCAAGGCGTCCAAGGCGTCAACCGATTCCTCGCCAAATGCTGGCGCCTCATCGTCGCGCAAAACGAAAACGTCCTCCAAGACAACATCCGCGACATCGCCTGCGACGCCGAAACCGAAACGCTCATGCACCAAACGATTCGCAAACTCGGCGAAGACATCGAGTCGCTCAACTTCAACACGGGCATCTCGCAGATGATGGTCTACGTCAACCACCTAAGCCGCCTCAAAGAAGTCCCAAAAGCCGCCGCCGAAGCCCTCGTCCTCGTCTTGGCGCCCTACGCCCCACACATCGCCGAAGAACTCTGGAGCATCCTCGGCCACTCCGACTGCATCGCCAACGCACAATGGCCCGAATTCGACGCACAAAAATGCGAAGTCGCCCGCATTAAAATGGCCGTCCAAGTCGTCGGCAAAACGCGCGGCACCATCGAAATCGACCGAAACGCCTCCGACGACGACATCGTCAAAGCCGCACAAGCCATCCCCGCCGTCGCCAAACAACTCGACGGAAAGACGATCGTCAAGACGATTATCGTCCCAGGGCGCATCCTCAACTTCATCGCAAAATAACGCGTAACCCTTTGTTTTCGCAGCTCTTTTGCCCCCTCTAGCGGGGCAACTCACGCACTTTTTTGAAGCCTGCTATGCCTCAGCATACGCAGGCTTTTTTTCGCCCTATTGCCCTAAAGGGCAATACGGGCTTTTTTTCGCCCTATTTCGCTATCGCTCAATACGGGCTCTAGCTCCGGCTATGTGCTCGGGCTGGGGCCCTTGCGCGCATACGCCTGCGCCCGCCGGCTGCGCCGGCGTTTTTGTTGCACCGTCACATCGAGTTGGCGAACGCTACAAACGTTGCGAAATCGCGCCATATTTCAAAACGATATCGCTCAATATCTGTTTGTTTCGCCCTATTGCACTTTGCAGTAGGGCTTTTGTCGTTTTTCGATACACAAAAGCAACAAAATGTCAAGAACTATTTTTTTTATATTGTTGCTTTGCGATGATGAGTTCGTTAAAATGGGCTTGACAAGTGAAGAAGTGTGTGAAGTGACTAGACGACAACGTAAGGAGAAAGACCATGTCAGAAGTTCTAACAAAAACTGCTGTTTCGACATCTCATCCCAAATCAGCGCTCAAATCGAACGATATGAGTGCTCAAAACAGTAGCGCCTCGAAGGCGCCACAAGCGGCTCCCACCGAAATCAAAGCCGGATCGCGAGTTCAGATCACGGGAGCGAAGTTTGCCACTGGGGAGAACGTCCCCAGTTGGGCAAAGGCAAACACGTACACCGTCAGCCAAGTCAACGGCAATCGCGCTCTTTTGGCTGTGATCAACAGCTGGGTTGCACTCAAAGATCTCAAACCTCTCAGTCAAGCTGAAATTGAACGAGAAAATGCCCTCGCCAAGGCAAAAGAAATCGGGAAAGCATCGGGCGTCAAGGGCGAAGTCGACGACAACAAAGCAAAAGCTGCCCAATACAATCCCAACGAATCCGTTTTCGAAAACGCTGTCCGAGCCACTTGGGCCGTCGAGACGGGTGGCAACACGCGACAAATCGCCGATATCGGCGATGGCGCCGGGCTCTCGGTCGGCGGATTCCAAATCACCGAACGGTGGGCACTCCACGCTTTTGTCCTAAAATATCAAGCTCTGGGCGGAAAAATCGCCATCCCCGACTACCTCGTCAATGGACTCAAAGATGCTAACAACGGCAAAATGCTTAGCCCAGAGCGACGCGAAGAATTGCGCAAGCTCCTGTTAAAGGCGTGCGACGAAGACGAAGCCTGCTTTATCAATGCACAGAAACTCTACTGGAAAGAAGCCTTCTTCGACGATTGTACAAAGCTCATGACCAAGTATGGTCTCGATCCCAAAACACTCGACCCCAAAATCGCCGTCCTCCTGTACGATCACCAAAACTCTGGGTCGGGCCACAACGAAGCAACCTTCAAAATCATGGCAAAGAGGTTTGGCGACGGCAAGACTATCGATCAATCAAAACTCACCCTCGAAAACGTCGCCATTGCCGTCCAAGACCAATTCACCGCTCGCAATGTTAAAGAGTACGAACCCGGATGGCACAATCGCGTTGCATCGATGTATGCTGGTCTCAAAGCTTCCGAAATAGCCGGCGGTTCGGCACCACAAACAGCCACACAAACGCCAACCGATCAAACTTCGACGACGACAGGGCAAACGGCACAAGCTCAAGAAAAAGCCCCAGAAGCACATCAAGAAGCACCACAAAAAACTATCCCCATGAGCGGCGGATTCTCGGGTCTCGCTTCGCAAAAACTCGACTTCGGAACGAAGAATTCCAATGCCCGAAAATCCAAAGTCAGCAAGATTACGATCCACCACATGGCTGGCGATATGGGCGCATATAACTGCGCTAATATGCACTACAACGGCAATTGTAGCGCCAACTACTACATCGGTTCCGACGGAAAAATCTGCGGTGGCGTTCGCGAAGACAGACGCGCTTGGACCTCGAGCAGCCCCGACAACGACCACCAAGCCATCACCTACGAAGTCGCCAACGATACCCGCGCCCCCAACTGGACTATCTCAAAAGCCGCCTACGACTCCATGATCGCACTATCGCGCGATATCTGCTCGCGCTACGGTATCACGGCCAAATTCGACGGCACCTCGGGCGGATCCCTCACGACACACGACATGTTCGCGCCAACGGCTTGCCCCGGTCCCTATATCAAAGGAAAACTCAAAGACGGCACGATCGAACGAGATATCAATGGTGGCGGTGGCAGTGACAATGCCAAAACTGAAAAACCCAAAGAACAAAAAGAAACTTCGCAAGGAAACAACGAAAAACAAGAACAAGCCCCTGCGAAATCGACGTCTAGCGGCTCGCCTTTCGATGCCCTACTCGCCGCTCACCCCGAGGTCAAAACAAACCAGCATCTCATCAACCTCTTCTACCGCATCAGCGACAACACCTACGAAGGTGCCGCACGCGAAGCAAAAAAATACGGCATCAGCATGAACGACCTCGTCGCAAACCGACAAGGCGCCATCGCTCGCCCCGAAGTCGCACCTGCACCATCGACAAACAACGCACCCGCGCCATCGACGAACAAAGCCCCCACAACGACAACCCCACAAACACCGCTCGAAAAACTCCTCGTCAACAACCCCGGAGTCAAGACAAACCAAGATCTCATCAACCTCTTCTACCGCTTGGGTGGCAACACATTCAACGGCGCCGCTGCCGTTGCTCGCACGTACGGCGTCGACCTCAACTCCCTCACCTATAACCGCCAAGCACCCGTCTCGGGCGCAACCGCCACGCAAACCCCCACCCAATCGAATACGGGCGGCACGACGAAGAACAATCCTCCAGCCGTCTGATCTATCCCTTGTTTGGTTTACAGTTCAAACACAGGAGAACAGAAGTGATTACCAACGAACAAAGGGAAAGAATACTGGCAACTTACCGTCCATGGATTTATGGTTACAAGAGGATTGCTCGCGAACTTGGACTTACGAGAGACCAAGTTCGGCAGGTAGTCGTTACAACAGCTAACCAGAGGCGGCGGAAGCAGATGACATCGTTTGAACCCAATGATTATCGAGTAAAGAAGGCAAATTCGGCATACGAAGATCGTGATTTGTCAGGTTATGCAACGGATGCTGAGAAGATAGAACGTCTTCAAGACGAAATCCGCCTTTTGAGGTCTTTGATCGTTGAGTACCAAAAGGAATTTTTGCCTGAAGCATTGTCTGAATATCCGTTGTTTCTGTCCAAAGATGAAGTACCATTGGACACGCCATCTGAAGACGATGGCAAAGAAAAAGACGATGGCAAAGAAAAGAAGCCTAGGCGAAGTTTAAAAAAAAAGCTAAGACATCGCAAAGAAGCATAAAACAGCTCTTCTTTGATGCTCTGATAGGCTGCAAATGTCCTGGCAAGATTAAGACGTATTGCCGTATCGGCGGCGTCTCGAGAGCTGGCTTTTATAAGCACTTGAAATCCCCAAAAGTCGATAAGGACGCCGACATTGCGAACAGCGTGATAGATATCCAGAATGAGATGGGGTTTCGAGTTGGTATCTTGAAGACACAAGCGTTGTTGGCTAGGAAAGGCATAGCTGTCGGTCATAACAGGCTTGCCAGAATCATGAATAAGTATTCGCTTAATCCTAAATTCAACAGGAAACGTTATCCGCCAGAATATTATGCACAGAAGAAAGCATCCCAGAAGAGTCAGCAACGAGTGAATGTGCTTAATCGACAATTCAACGCACTACGACCTGGGGAAAAGCTCGTCACAGACATGACGTACATAAGAGTGCGTGGTGGCTGGCTGTTCTTAAGCGCAATCGTTGATCTGTTTAACGGCGATGTTGTGGTGTTCTCAATCTCAAACAAGCTTAATGTCGAATTGGCAATTAAAACGCTGAATGAATTGGCAAATACCGGTTATGTCACGGAAAGTGCATGCATCTTTCACTCAGATCAAGGATTTACCTACACCAATAACTATTTCGTTGAAGAACTGAACGCTCAAGGGTTTACTCAGAGTTTCTCCAGAGTTGGGAATTGTTGGGATAATGCCTGCATCGAAAGCTTCTTCGGGCATCTAAAGGCGGAACTCGGGATTACACACCAGAAAAAGCTGTTGAGCTACGCTGAAATGGAACAGAAAATTAGGGATTACATTGAGTATTACAGGACTAAACGAGTTCAACCCAGTTTAGCATATCGAACACCACAAGAGGTTTTGCTTGAATACCAAGCTACTCTAGTATAAGCTGTCTATGTTTACCAAAACAGGGATACCTCACTACAGCCAATCCCCACAAATCGATATCACGTGCCAAAGCGAGAAAGAGAGCACAAAACGATAAAAAAACGATATTTGAGAACAGATGGCATCGTACGGTAGGGGCAAAAGCTCGGGATGGGATGACAGTGAAATAGCCGGGCGTATGCGCGCAAGGTGGCGCAAGGCGACACCGAGCACATAGCCCGGAGCGCGGCGTATGCGCGCAAGGTGGCGCAAGGCGACACCGAGCACATAGCCCGGAGCGCGGCGTATGCGCGCAAGGTGGCGCAAGGCGACACCGAGCACATAGCAAGCGCCAGTGCCCGTATCGCCTACGGCGATAGGGCACTGAACCAAAGCGAAAAGCGATTTATCGATAGGGGGTGAAATAAATTCAAACTTTGTGCGTTAAAATATGCTATTGTAGCGTCGCATGTGGGTGCGTTGCGTTACGTAGTGGGCGCAGGCGCTTTTGTGCGGTTGCCCAATGGTTCGATTTTGTACAAAGGATGATGACATGGCGGGGGTATCGCAAGAATACACCATCCAAGACGCCGGTGATGAGAAGCGCATTTTATTCCACGATGCACTTTCGTTGCAGAATGTAGAGCGGATTGCTCGCCCGGTTGACGAATATGTTTCGCATGTTCCCGAGAAATCTCGAATTGTCATCGACTTATCGGACCTCAAGACGATGGACACGGTGGGGAGCGGATTGATTTCGACGCTCAACCGCAAGGCTTTGGCGCGACATGTCGACTTTCGGATCGAAAACGCAAATGCCGACGTGCGGCGCGTGCTCGACAGATTTTTGTGGTTAGATACGCCGCAGAAGAAAGAAAAGACGTTCCTCGATTGGATGGAATCGAACGGCGAATCGATATTGAAAGCGAAAGATAGATTCGTCGAATTTTTGCAACTCGTTGCCGATACGTTGATTTTTAGCATCGTGGAGGACAAGCGGACGCGGCGCGTGCGCAAGGGGGCTGTGTGGCAGGAGGCGAACCAGATTGGCATTGGCGCGATGGGAATCGTTTGCCTTTTGTCGTCGCTGATTGGGCTCGTCGTGACGTTGCAGACGGCGTCGCTTTTGCGCATGTTTGGTGCCGATATCCTCGTGGCCGATATGATTGGCATTTCGATGGTGCGCGAGCTCGGTCCGCTGATGACGGCGATAATCATGGCTGGGCGCAGTGGTGCGTCGATTGCCGCCGAAATAGCCACGATGTCGATTAACGAAGAAATTTCGGGTATTACGACGATGGGTCTCGACAAAGTCAAATATATCGTCGTGCCGAAGTTTCGCGCCATATCGTTGACAATGCCAGGATTGACGGTGTTTTCAATTGTTTGCGGTATATTGGGCGGGTTTATTATTGCGGTATTTTATATGGGATTGAGCCCGTCGGCGTTTATACATGAATTGTCGACAGCAGTATTTCTCAAAGACGTACTCGTGACATTGCTCAAGAGTCTTGTATTTGCGTGGATCATCGTGTGGGTTGCGGCGCATCAAGGTTTTAGTGCGTATGGCGGTTCTGAGGCCGTAGGTCGCGTGACGACGACGAGCGTCGTGTTGAGCATATTCTGGTGTATCATTGCCGATGCACTGTTTAGCATTATATTTTATTTTTAACGGTTATGTGCCATGGATACGACAATCAGTCGATACGTCATAGAGGCCGATCATTTTGCGGTCGGTTACGGAGAGCGCACGATTTTGCACGATATTACGACGAAAATCGAGCGCGGCAGTGTGACGTGTATATGTGGCGGTTCGGGATGCGGAAAATCGACGTTTTTGCGTTCGACGATTGGACTCGTGCCACATAAGGGCGGTTCGGTGCGCGTTTTAGGCGAAGATGTCAATGCGCTCGACGAGGCAGAGAAGGCGCAGTTTTTGAGTCGCGTCGGATTTATGTATCAAAATGGCGGTCTCATCAATTCATTGACAGTGCTCGATAACCTCAAGATACCGCTCATGGCGCATACGCAATTGCCCGACGACGTGATCGAAGAACTCGTGTATCACAAGTTGTCGCAAGTCCAGCTGACGCATGCGGTACATTTGTTGCCTGGGGAGCTGAGTGGCGGCATGCTCAAGCGCGCCGGATTTGCGCGCGCGATGATATTGGAGCCCGAGCTCGTATTGAGCGATGAGCCATCGGCGGGGCTCGATCCGGTGACGGCCGCCGACCTCGATGCGCTCATGGTCAGGCTCAAAGAAGAGCTTGGCATGACGCTCATCGTCGTCACGCACGACCTCGACAGCATTCGGCGCATTGCCGACCGCATCGTCATGCTCGACAAGGGATATGTCAAATTCGACGGTCCGCTTGCCGATGCATTGCAATCCCCGCTTCCGCTTGTTAAAAACTTTTTTGCAAGAGCTTCGCAAGAAGGTCATCCTGGTATGCAAAGCTTGTGGCAACGCAGTGGCGCAAATGGCGCAACTCGGAATCATTAGGAATTGAATTCGATATGGCAGCGACAAGAGCACAAAAAATTCGGCTTTCTGCATTTCTCATCGTCGTGACGGCAATCATCGCCAGTACGCTATTCTATCTCGTCGGCGCCCATTTGATGGAAATCCGAGACGAATATAAAATCGAATTACAAGGCGGTTCGGGCGGATTAGAAGTCGGTAGCCAGGTGCGATTTAACGATATCGTCGCAGGGCGTGTTGAAAGCGTTCGGCTCGATAAAGACGACCCCAATCTCGTCATTATATGGGTGAGTATGGAACACGGCACGCCCATTACAGTCGATACGATAGCGGTGCCGGAGATGGCCAATATTACAGGGTCAAAGATGTTATCGATGCGCGGAGGAACGAAGGAATCGGCGCGGTTGAAACCGGGGGATACGATTAAATCGGCGGCTTCGGATTTTAGTTTATTGACGACAAAAGTCGTCAATATTTCAAATCGCCTCGAAGAAGTATTGGCAAATTTAGCAGAGCTGACGAAAACCGATAATTTGGAAAAGGTCGACCACGTCATCGAACAAGTCGACGGTATTACAAAGAACATCGATCGCTTGCTCGCGACAAATGAAGAAAATATCAATCTCATGGTGCAAGACGCTCGCAGTGCGATACAGCGCATCGACGGCATCCTCGTTCGAGCTGACAATATGATTGCAACAGCCGATACGGCGGTGCAGCGCATAGCGAGCCAGCAGAATGTAAAACAATTTTCGACGATATTGTCATCGGTCAATCAAATGGCACAAAACGTGACATCGCGCACGAGCGACGAAGAGCTCGGTCAGACGATACAATCGGTCAATCGCCTCGTTGCCGATTCCAATGTCACGGTATTGCGTCTTCGCACCGATTTGCAACGCATCATGCATGAGCTCGAGACGAGCGTTGAAAATATCAATGAATTTACACAAATCCTCATCGAAAATCCTTCGGTCCTCATCAGTGGCCGTTCTGAAAAAGAGAGACAATTACCGAGATGAAAACTGTCAGCATCTGCAATATGTTTAGAAAGGTCGCCATTGGTCTAGGGCTCGTCGCCGCTTGTACGACGCTTCCGGCGTGTTTTGGGAACAAAGCGCCCGAGCGTTCGTATTTTAGCATCGATTATGCCTTGTCGTCGCAGCCGCATTTTGCCAAGCCCAAATACAATTCTACGCTCGTCATACAAAGTATTACATCGACACTGGCCTACGATCGTCAAGAAATCGTCTACCGCACAAATCCATACGAATTTCAATATTATTGGTATCGGCTATGGGCGTCGAAACCTCGCAAAATGTTGAATGAAATCATCCTTGGGCATTTGCAATATACAAATCTATTCCAATCGGTTTCGACGACGATCGAAGATCGCCTGCCCGATTATTTGCTCGATGTTTATATTGTATCGATCGAGGAGCTCGACGTTTCGGACAAGGAATGGTATGCGCACATGTCGTTGCGCTTTACGCTCACGCGTAGCAGCAGTTCGCAACCGATTTGGACGTATACATTTGATGCAAAGAGGCCCGTAGCGAGTAATCAGCCGGTTTATGTCGTCAAGGCGATGAGCGAAATGTTGAGTACAGAGTTGGTCAAGACGTTTGAAGCGCTCGATCAAAAGCTCGCGGAAATCGAAAAGAGTGCGCCGCAGAACCCGAATATCGTCAATGCCTCGGACGACGCGGCGGCGGGAAATCAGAATAATACAAACGAAATGACGTTTGACGACGATCGACCGAGTGCATATCTCACGAATAAGCGTTCGGCAGATTAGGTTTGTATGATTAGGGATATATGATGAAGCGATTTGCCTTTTCGAGATCTGCACGCCTAACGATCACAGCTTTTTGCATGGTGGCATGGGCGAGTTTTGGTGCGTGGGCATTGAAGCCAGGAGATGCGCAAGCGCAGTCGGCCAATGAAACGCGCGGAATGCCGACGGCGGACGAAGAAATGCCAGGGTCTTGGGGCAATATTCGCGTCGTCGACGATCCATCGCCTGAGTCGTCGAAAGATATCGATGGGACGGCGCAATGGAATGAAATTGCGTTATCGAAAGATGACGACGATGCGCCGGATGCAGATGTTTCGCAAATGCAAACTAAAAATCGAAAAGAAGTCGACGAGGAATTGCGCAAAGCTCGCGATTGGAATGACATTCCGACGTCGACGCCGCGCGCGGCAGCGGTAGCGCCTGCACCATCGAAGGGATTGGAATTTTCGACGCCTGGGACGACGCAAACTGACGAACAATACAATGCGCAGGGCGACCCGCATAAACAAAGCCGTACATGGCTCTCGCGGTCGCCATCGCAACAAATCAGTCACGATGCGCGATTGCGCCCACTCTCGGGGGGCGGTATATTTGTCCCGACGATGACGGGGGGGCACAGCGAACCGAAATATCAAATCTACGATGCCAATGGCAAGAACGTCGACGAGGCACGGACGGGGACGACGACTTATGTGCCGGCGGGAAAGTATACCGTCCACGTTGGGACGCCCGTGAGCCACGACAATCTCGAGTTTCAAGTCAACGTCGTCGAAGGCGATATTACGGTCATTCCCGTCGAATGGTCGGGGCTCATCGTCAAAGTCGTCAACGACCGCGGCACGACAGTTCGCGGCAATTATGAAATCGTGAGTTTGCCCGATCGCAGTTATATCGGTCTGGGCACGGGTGCTTTGCTCAACGAAGGCGAAATGCTCAGTACGTGGCTGTTATGGCCAGGGAAATACATGATCATATCGGCGGGCGAAGGGTATCAGGCGCGCAAAAACTTTATCACCGTTTCACTCGATCCTGGCGAATTATCGCGTTTGACACTCGTCGTCGACGAAGAAACGGGCGATATATTGGGCGGTGGTGAAATCGATACCGTCGACGATGAATTGCTCGAACGTTGGTGGTGGGCAAGTATCCTCATCGGTGGATCGATTCGATTTAACCATACAAAAGACGTCATCGGCAAAGCGCCTGGGCAGTTGCTCGACGTGAGCGGGTTCCTCGAATCGTATTTTTCGATGGCACTCAAACACCATTATTTATATATGCGACTCAATGCCGAAATCGGCGGAACGATACGATTTGAAGAGAATCGCCCATTTATTACAAGTGTCGACGATCTCAACTTTGAATTGCTCTATTCGTACCGCTTTATCGATTGGTTTGGTCCATACGTACGATTTGCATTTGAATCGAATATGGCCCCCGCCTATCTCGAAAAGAGCTCGCCGTATACGGTCGATGTACTCGACAAAAATGGCGATGTCGAGAAGACGAAGGAGCAGATGCTCGATGTCAAATTGTCGCCGCCGTTTTCGCCGATATCGCTCAATACCGGGGCCGGCGGTCGCTTCGATGTCACGGCAGGTTCGTGGCTGAAGTTTAGTTCGCGCATCGGTATAGCTTATCGCCGCGTCATCGCTCGCGATTTATTCGTCGTCAAATGGACCGATGCGACGTCGTCGATATTGACGCTTGCGCCAGTCGATGGAAGCTCGCAGTTCGGTGCCGAGGCTGCGATTACGCTCGATCTGACGCCTTTGCGATGGTTCACACTCAAGACCGATTTGTCGATTATCGAGCCATTTGAAGATTATAAGAATCCCGTCATCGATCTCGATGTCGATGCCGCCATTCGCCTCTCCTCTATCGCAAGCCTCTCTTATACGCTCCGAGTCAATTACGACGTCTCGCTCATCGATAAAGTACAAATCGATCAATATGTACAATTGAGATTTTCGTATAAGATATATTAATATCACATTATATGTCATTATACATATAATGCATTTGTATTTTGGAATATACTGCGTTAGATGTTCATCGAATATATGTCGCAAATATGACATATCGACGCAGAGAACGGATACAGTCATTCACAGCCAGGTTCGCTTATGCATGACAACCATTCGAGAATTCATCATCCCATCGATAAATCTCTTTTTGCGGCATTCGTCGCCGCGACGCTGTGCGCCTCGTGTAGTAGCGATGGGCAACGCGCGGCTTGTATACATACGTGCGAGTTTGGCGAAACGGTATGTTCGGGCGACGGCTACGCGATATGCGAAACCGATTCCGACGGATGCCGATTGTGGAGCTCACCGCACACTTGCCCAATAGGTACGATATGTCGCGAAGACCGTTGCCAAGCTATCGAACCCGATCCGATCGATCCACCACCCACACCCGATGATTTCGTTTGCATACCCAATGCCAAACGATGCAATGCCGATAAGACAGCTGTCGAAACGTGTGTAGCCGATGGGCAAAATGTACATTGGAATCCTGCTCCGTGCGGAAAGGGATGGCAATGCGTCGATGAGACGACGCCAGCAAAGGCATTGGTGCACTGCGAAGAAATTCCAAATCTACGCCCCGAGATTTGCAATCCTCAGTGCATAATGCCAAGCGCAAAATGCGACGATAAATCGATCGTCAAATGCACGCTCGACGAAAATGCATGCCCCGTTTGGAGCTCGCCCGAGCCCTGCCCAGATAGGCAAGAATGCCGCGATAATGCCTGCCGATCTATCGAAACCGACGTTACACCTTGGTCGATCGTCGTGCTCCCCGATACCCAGAATTATACGCGTCATGAAGCATTTACAACCGACACGATTTATCATCGACAAATGAAGTGGATCGTCGAAAAGCGAGGAACCGATATCATTCCCAATCTCAAGATGGTCGTACACATGGGCGATATCACCGATGAGAATAGCGATGTTCAATGGTCTATCGCCAAAGATGCCCACGAAATATTGCGAAAAGAAGGTATACCTTTCACACTCGTCACGGGGAATCACGATTACAAAATCGGCAAGAATGGCGCTCGTGAATATACGAAGTTCCCGATATATTTCCCAATCGATGACTTAAAGTCTATAAAAGGATTTGGAGATTTATATCGAGATACGAACAATTATTATACGTTTACGGCAGCAAATCGCGACTATCTCGTACTCAACCTCGAATTCTATCCACGCCAAGACGTTTTGTGCTGGGCCAACGACGTACTTCGACGCCCCGAAAACCAAAACAAAAAAGTCATTATCACGACACATTCCAATATCAATTCAGAGGCGAATTATACAGCACATGCCAAGCTCCAAGACGTTCCCAATGGCGCAGCAGGGGCGGAAATATGGCACAATCTCACAGCACGCCATAGCAATATAGCCATGGTCTTGAGCGGCCATATTGGCGGATCTGCTCGGCGAACCGACAAGGGAAATGCACAAAATTCCGTCGCTCAAATACTCACAAATTATCAATACGAATTGCCATGCTCCGAATCGACAAACGACGCCTGCAACGCCCATTGTCGCCACATGCCCAATTCGGGCAACGGTTGGCTTCGCGTATTGACATTTTATCCAGCCGAAAACAAAGTCAAAGCTCGCACTTATTCCGTTCTCAGCGGCAATGCAACGACGTTTTCAGAACAAGGCGTCGACGCATTCTATTGCTCCGAACGCTACACAGCCGATAAATCACACCATTGGTATAGCTCTGATCCTGCAAACGATGCGCACCAATTCGAAATGGCATTCGATTTTACACCACATGCCTACCAATACGACGATGAAGGATACCTTGGTTTCGTACGGCGAGATATCAGTGAAACAGCTCCGGGAAACGTTGTACAATCGCAAATCGCAGCAAACGATTCGGGTACGACGGTCACCGTTTGGGAAAGTTTCCACGTTGAGCCAAATGTCAATTCTTCATCGATATATGCGCGCATCTTATCGCCTGGTGGCTGTGAACGACGATCTATGCCCCAACAATATATCGATGTCGCCCAACAAACATTGGGCGATCCCGATGTCGTCGTCGATGATGATGGAAACTTCGTCGTCGCTTGGGTCGAATACGATCAGAATCATAAATCTCAGATCCGTTTGCGCGGTTTCGATGCCAATGGCAATGAGCGATTCGCCAGCCTATATGCCGATCGCGATGTATCGTCCGATCAATCCGAACCCAATCTAGCCATCGCCAACGATGGGTCTTTTGCGATTACATGGCTCGAACAGTCGCCAAATGCGACGACAAAAAGCCTCGAAGTTCGGAGCTTCGCATCCAATGGCTCACCGCTCACACCGGCAATCGAGATCGAAACGCAGTCAACAAATGGCACGCTTTCATCGCCCGATATTGCCATCGATAAATTTCACGACATCGCCCTGAGCTGGAAAGAAACGCAGAATTCATCACAACGCCTGCGATACACTATCGTCGATCAGACGATTGAAAAAACTATCGTCGCCCCACAAACACTAGCCGAGGGCGGCCAACTCTCGCCCGCCTCGATTTCTTGCTCTCCCGAAGGCTCTCTCTTTATGGCGACTTGGTCAACGAAGACTTCGAGCGATTCTTCCGATATCTTCGCGCGAACTTTCAATGCAACGCGATCCATCAGCGCCCCCTTTGCCGTCTCGAGCGTCAATACGAAAAATGAATATCCACATATATGTATGACGAGTCATGACAGTGGCGTATTCACTTGGTACGACGCCAAAACTCAAGATATCATGATGCGACGTTATAAATCGGGCGCCATGACCAAATACGACGAATCGCGCATCAATCAACCGAGCAATACCCAACGAAATGGATACAAGGGCACGTCGTTCCCCACCGATATTGCTTGCACACCGACGGGAAACCACGCATTCATCACTTGGCTCGACGACAACGATAACGACGATATATCGCATGCCTACGGATACGGATTCGCCATATAGATGTTTTTACTTAATATTACTCTTTTTTACTTCTGTGTTCTTTGCGCTTCGCGCGTTTTCGCTGAGTACTGCGCTTTTTTCGATAGTTTGATGCAGATACTAGGAAGCTAGCCCGAAGGCAAGGGGGCGTACTCACGCACGTTCCCGACGCCTGAGTGGCGACGCTGACGACGTAGATGCGCAAAATATCGAAAAAAGATTGTGGGGGACCAGTCCCCCACCCCCCCACGCCGCTACGCGGCTTTTTTTGCGCTACGCGCGTTTTTTGCGCTTCCACCTACCGTCTCTGCATATCATACGCCCGATATGCCTCACTCTTTTGTTTATCGCGCGCCACAAACGGCATCTTTCCTTCTCCATATAACCGACTCAACGCTTCCGCTGCCGTTCCCTCGATTACATCACTATAATCTAGCCCACGCTCGATGAGATTCTCATAACATTTCACAAGAACTCGCCCCATCTCACTATACTTCCCCTTCAACGACTCATCGTCAGTCTCAACATCAACCCCCTCGTTGTCGGCGATCTCATCGAAAAAGTTTTCAATATCTAAACACCCCAATATATCAGGACGCTTTGCCATTTGATGCACCCGATATAGATAGTAATCCATCGCCGAAACCCGCGATTTTTCCTTCTCATATTCCATTACATCGCTCACATCGGTATCGGTTCGACGCGCTATATCGAGTATATTTTCGATAGCAGAAGGCCATCCGCCATGCTTTTCAATCATAGCATCGAATGAAGCATGCGCCACTTTCTTCAATTTTCCCCTCAATCCATACGCCTCTTCGTCGATCTCTTTGTCGATATACTTTCTGTAATTCACAAGACGATTCGCCACATCGTGCGCCGCTTGCCCATATTCATCATTTTCGACGAGTTGATCTAGAGCTTGCCACCCCAATTTCCAAGACTCCACATCGTTTGAATCCCCATCGGGGGCATCGGCTTGAACGAGCTTTTCATTTGCCCACATGTATTTGGCCTCGAGATTGCCCTCACCCGCGGCACGCTCAAATAACGCCATGCGACGCTTTGCTATATCTTCAGAATAAGGCGCAAATTCCATGATTCTCGCAAATGTATAATCATCTTCGGCCGTCTTTTGCGCTTTCGCATTGTATATATTTTCCAATTTTTCAAACGCCTGTTCATGCACATCTAAACGCCTGTCGTGCATAAAAGCTTCGATAGTTTTCACGTCGCCCGAAGCAATTGCCTTCTCGGCCCACGGGCGAACATCGTCGGCGGCTTTTTCAAAGTCATCTTGAGCCAATTCATAGCTGTCGATCGCTCGCAAATAATATATATATGCATTTTCAAACGAAGTCCGCTTGCGCAACTGCGTTTCATAAAACGATTTCACAGCCGGATTATGCGCTTTATACGACAATTTATACTTGTCATATTCGACGATAAACGACTCGACAGCACCTTGTGCCGACGATTCATCTTTTTCAACTGCTTGTCGCGCCTTATCGTATGCACTACCAAGCGCACGTTCTGCCAAAGACGACTTTATCATTTGCGCATTATCTCCCTTATCATCGGAATTTCCATCGGCGTTCGCTACGACTTCACTCGGCGCATTCGAACTTTCGGTCTCACTCTGAACGTTCTTCTTACACCCGGCAACGATTACCAATGCGACAATCGCTCCAACCATCCATTTCTTCGTCATCTGATGATCCTTTATGATTTTGATTCGCAAATGCGAAAAATGTCATCTTCGCCATTCTTTGAATCTTTAATGTTGCAAAACATATCGCAATACTTTGTCATGCCCTTTGTCACGGCATAAACAGGGCAAAACGTCGCACATTCGCGATTCTGTTCAAGCCGCTTCGCCCAATAACATCCCCATTCAATCTGATCGCTATCGCCATTGGCATCTTTGAGATAGTGCACAGCGAGGTATTTTTGAGCAATCGCATCTTCGAGATTGGCGGCATTCGTCAACAAAATCAGCCAACGACTATCGTCGCGATATTGATATTTGAAACTCAACGATGGTTTTGGTCCGTCTTCGTCGTCTACTTCGTCTCGTTTATATATGCTTTCATAGAAATCAAAACCGCTATTCATAAATGCGGTGTATGTAAGCGTCGACATCGGCATTTCAAACGAATCGGGATCGACATCGCCTTTGCCGATCGGCATGGCACTTCGATAGAAATACCCTTGCTCAAACGCATAAATATGACACGACTCGATCATCAATTTCATTTGACGGTATTCGTCTTCGGTCGGTTGCATGCCATCGGGCGTCGATCGTGGCTTTGAACCAAATACTTCGCCGAGCTTCGTCAATTGCGCATCGATCGTCAAACATCGATCGAGGAGATTGTCGACGGGATCCTGTACAAAATACGACGCCAAACACTTCAATTCGGCATCGTAAGCTTGCGACATTCCGATTTCACCGTTCATTCCAAGTTCTCGCAACATCGTACATACCCCAGGGTCGGCCGATTGCATCCCATACGTCAATATCGCCCCAATCAAGCTCTGTTTGTCGGTCATTTGTCGGGCAATAAAACGAGCATAGGCATTTGCCGTATCGGTACTCGATAGAGCCGCTTTGAGCCGGCGTGCGACGTCGGCATTCGCTTCGCGATTGAGTCTATTGGCCAGAATCATGAGCAATTCAAGCCCACGCGTCGAACGGTCAATGTCGTCTGGCTGCATCGTGGCAAGGCGTTCATCGATAGATTCATATTCGGAGAACGCAAAAAGCGATCGAGCATAATAGAGCAAGTCTTCTTGCGCCTGATGAAAATCTTTCTGAAATAAACTATCGATCCCCGAAAGGTCGATATTCGGCCCGACAATTCTTTCAATTTCTGCAATCCGCTTTTTGCGTTCGGCATATTGAGCGAGTTTGCTTTCGTTGAGAGATCGCTCTGCGCTGGGAGCGTATTCGGGCGATACGCGCATCACAGATCGATAGGCATCGTCGTTTTTACGCGCCATCGACTTATCGATCCATCGATCGATTTCTTCTTTCGATCCCCCCATATACATTTCGATCTGCGCACGAAATGCGTCTAAAACCGATCCTTGATACGCATCGATAGACCGCGCGATCTCGACGACAGCGCTTCTATCGTCTGCGGCTAAACGGCCTAATCCAATGTTAAAAGCCGCTTCGAGCTTGACCTCTTTGTAGCCCTGAGATTGGCTCATCGCCGCACTCAATCCCTTCGACAATTCACGCCGTTGTGCCCATTCATCGATCGATCGACGCGCATTTTGCGCAATTCCACTGCTCGGCATTGCCAAATCATTTCCCGCAGCGGCTTGGACTTCTTTTGCGACTTTCGTATCGGACTTCGAGTCGAAAAGATTCTTCACACTCTCCATCTTGCACCCCGTCGTGCCGACGAGTCCAAGTGCCACACAACACGCTATCCAACATCGACGCATAGAATCCTCCTTTAGGTGGCTGTTGCGCCACAGACGAAGCCCGATTCGATATCGAACACGCAAACCGTATCCGAATCTATCACATCAAAGACACACTCAAATAACACAACAGCATCGATTCGCGCGATCAAAAAAGGCAGTAGCTTCTGCTACTGCCTCCATATACTCTACTCGTCCCAATCCCCTATCGATGGAAATTGGGAGAATACTTTGATAATGATGACCGAGAGAATCGGGCTCAAAGCCCGCTTATCCCTCTTGTTTCTGGATCTGTACCCATTCGTCGCGCATCGTCACAGTGCGATTGAAGACGAGTTTATCGGGCGTCGAATCGTCGTCGATGCAATAGTATCCCATGCGCTCGAACTGGCAGCGATAGCCATTGGCCATGTCGCGCATTGCAGGCTCGACGTATCCATTGAGAACGTCCATCGAATGCGGATTAACACATGCCTTGAAATCGCCATCTTCTGCCGACATCGGGTCTTCGAGCGTAAAGAGCTTGTCAACCATGCGAAGTTCGGCGGGCAATGCATGTTGCGCACTCAACCAGTGAATCGTCACTTTGACTTTGCGACCATCGGGCGATTTGCCGCCAAAACTCTCGGGATCATACGTACAACGCACTTGGATAATGTTCCCGTTTTCGTCTTTGTCGACGCCCGTGCACTTGACGAAATAGGCATAACGCAAGCGCACTTCGCGCCCCGGCGTGAGGCGGAAAAACTTCTTCGGCGCATCTTCCATGAAATCGGAACTGTCGATCCAAAGTTCACGGCTAAACGGCAATTTGCGCGATCCAAGCGATTCATCGGTCGGATGATAAGGCGCATCGATCCACTCGACTTTATCTTCGGGATAGTTTTCGATGAGCAATTTAATCGGCTTCGTTACGCCCATGATGCGCGGTGCAATGTCGTTCAAACGCTCGCGCACACAGTGCTCTAACAATGCGACATCGACCATCGAATCGCGCTTATTGACGCCAATGCGCTCGCAAAATGCACGAATCGCCTCGGGCGGAAATCCACGACGACGCATCCCCGATATCGTCGGCATGCGCGGATCATTCCATCCCATCACGACGCCATCTTTGACGAGACTCAAAAGACGACGCTTGCTCATCACCGTATACGTCAAATTCAACTTTGCAAATTCGATTTGTTGCGGATGCTTGTCGAGCTCTAATGCCTCGATAAACCAATCATATAATATGCGGTGATCTTCAAACTCAAGCGTACAAACCGAATGCGTAATGCCTTCGATCGCATCCGACAAGCCATGTGCAAAGTCATACATCGGATAAATACACCATTTATCGCCCGTGCGATGGTGCGAGACGTGTTTGATGCGATAGATCAACGGATCGCGCATGTTCATATTCTTATGATTCATGTCGATCTTGGCACGAAGGACGCGTTCGCCCTCTTTGAATTCCCCCCGCTTCATCCGTTCGAGCAAATCGAGACTCTCCTCGGCAGGGCGATTGCGCCACGGGCTTTCTTTGCCCGGCGTATAGAAATTCCCGCGATATTCGCGAATCTGCTCCGGCGTCAATTCGCATACATACGCCTTGCCACGGCGTATCAATTCTTGCGCCCATGCATACAATTGGTCGAAATAATCCGATGCAAAATACAATGCATTCCAATCAAATCCAAGCCAACGCACATCTTCTTTGATCGAATCGCAATACTCCGTGTCTTCTTTCACTGGGTCGGTATCGTCGAAACGCAAATTGCACGTTCCTCCAAATTGCTTCGCCAAGCCAAAATTCAAGCAGATCGATTTCGCATGACCAATGTGGAGATAACCATTGGGCTCGGGCGGGAAACGCGTCGCAACGCGCCCGCCATTCTTGCCGTTTTTCAAATCCTCTTCGACGATTTCTCGCACGAAATTCGAACCGACTTCAACTTCTGCCATATCTCAAGTGTCCTTTGCACAAACTAAAAAACCGAGCAATCCGCCGTTACGGCAACGACGACGCTCAAAGACGCGCCGTTTTACCGACAAATCGCTCTTTACGCAAGACTCTTCCATAAGATCACATCACATTCCCACCGTCCATCCACCTCAACCATCCCCTTCTCCAAATGCCGATACGCCATGCCAACGTTCTGGGCAATATCTCATCAAACGCGTCGACGACTGAAAGAAAAATATTGCATTATGCTATAAATAGTATATACTCAAATTGTATGTTTTTTGGTGAATTGAGCGATGAATGATTTATTTCGGAACATTTGGGTATTCATCTTTGCGATGGCGATTTCGGGATGCACAAACCCGACACCGCCAGGCACGGGCGTCGTCGCCCTCACGCCTGCCCTAACCGAAGTCGTCTTAGAGCTCGGCAAAGGCGACCAGCTCATCGCCACAAGCACCTACACGACCGATGAACGCGCCGCCAAAGTCCGACGCATTCCCACAAACGGCATTCTCGAAATCGTCACGGCAATGCACCCGCGATTCGTCCTCACACAGGGCAACGAATCGGTCATGACCCAAAAATTCGAAAAAATGCAAATCGAAACATTGGTGCTTCCCATGACGACGACAGACGACATCGAACACGCAGTGATGACCGTCGGGAAAGCACTCAACGCCTCCAAAACGGCCAAATCCGTCGTTTCGGCGATGCAAGACGACTTGGCAAACAATCGCTCGACCTACGACACACTCTCGCCGCGCCCAAAAGTCCTCATCGTCGTCGACAGACTTGATATGCGAATGCAACAGTTCTATATCGCACAGAAGCCCGCATTCCTCGCCGACTTGTTCGAAGGTTGCGGCATGTCTGTCATTTCGGGTGGCGACGCGCCTTGGGCGCGCATCGACGCCGAAAAACTCTATCAACTCAATCCCGAATACATCGCCTTTTTGGAACGCTCCCCCGAAAACGCTGCCGAAACAAAGCGCGAATTCTCCAACCGCTTCTCGGGCCTCAACGCCGTCAAAAACGACCGACTCATCGTCTACGACCGCGCCGACATCACCATCCCCGGCCCAAATTCCGGCAAACGACAAACCGCCTTGTGTGAGCACATCCACGCGTTCCTCGGTCACGATCCACATTCGGAAAGCCAAACTGCTCCCAACGAATGATCGAAGTCGAACACTTTTCCTATGCCTATGGCTCGACGCGCGCCGTCGACGACATTTCTTTCTCACTCAAAACAGGCGAAATCGTCGCCCTCATCGGTCCAAACGGCGCCGGCAAATCGACGACGATGAAAGTCCTCACGACGCTATTGCGCCCTTGCGCCGGCATCATCCGCGTCGCAGGCTACGACGTCACCCAAGACGCCCAATTGGTGCGCCAAAACTTGGGCTACCTCCCCGAAGATAACCCACTCTACGACGATATGATAGTCGCCGATGCCCTCGCCTCGATCGCTCAACAGCGCCGCATCCCCGCCGCACAACGCCGCGACAGCATCGACGAAGCCGCCACGCTCTGCGCCATCACCCCCGTCATGCACCGCACCATCGACACGCTCTCGCGCGGCTACCGCCAACGCGTCGGCATCGCACAAGCCATCCTCCACCGCCCCAACGTCCTCATCCTCGACGAGGCCACCACCGGGCTCGATCCCAACCAAATCGTCGAAATCCGCGATCTCATTCTACAAATCGGAAAACAGCGAACCGTCCTCATCTCGACGCATATCTTGCAAGAAGTCTCCGCCATCGCCAAACGCGTCATCCTCCTCAATCGCGGCAAAATCGCCCTCGACGCCCCACTGCAAACCGCCCTCGACGCCATCGAAACGCAAGGACTCGCTCCAAATATTGAAACCTTATTCCGACATTATACAAAGTCATAAAGCGATTATGGAACCTATATTCACTGTATTTAAACGCGACATGTCGCGCATGATATATTCAAACGTCGTTGCAACGATTATTATATTGTTTCTCATCATGCAAGGCGCCCTCTTCTTCATCGACTTTTTCAAAGATGTGCAAGCGCTCAACTTGCGCGATTTCTTCAGTCAAGCGCCATTGTTACTTTCAATCTTTTGCCCTGCCCTCACCATGTCGGCCATCAGCGAAGAAAAATCTCGTCATACATTTGCCTTGCTCCAAACGATGCCCATATCATCGGCTCAAATCGTCATTGCCAAGTTTCTCTCGTGCCTAGCACTACTCGCCGGTGTCCTCGTTTTCACACTTTCATACCCCATTACACTTTCAACACTTGGTTCGCTCGATTGGGGCCCGATTTGGGGCGGCTACATTGCACTAATCATGCTCGGCGGCGTCTTTATCGCCATTGGCATCGTTGCATCGGCCGTCACGCGCGATCAAATCTCCGCCTTCCTACTCGCTTTTTTCCTCTGTTTTGCACTTACTTTTATACATCGTCTTTCACAAGATGCCTCGGGCACAACAGCTTCGATATTACAATATATCTCAGCCAATGCCCACTTTGCAAACATTGCACGCGGCGTCGTCGACATCCGCGACATTCTCTATGCCCTCACGATTCAAATATTTGCACTCGCCACGGCAGTGATACAAATCGAATCGCAAAAGTATCCATCGAAGAGCTTAGCATAGTTTATATTTTTGTGGGTGCCCTATCGCCCGCGGGCGATACGGGCACCGGCTCCGGCTATGTGCTCGCCGCCTTGGGCGGCTTGCGCGCATACGCCTACGCTGCACGGCTATTGCCCGCTTGGGCAATACGCCGTGCCTTCGCCCTATTTCGTCCTGCTGGGCTCAATACGGGCTCTTTTTTGATGAAATGCAAAAAGCAATCTCATGCCCGCGCCTATCAGGCGCGACCGCGGTCTAGAACGTAAAATTGGCGCCGATACCGATGAAATCATAGAACGATTTGTAATCGCCGTTGTTTGTGGCGTGAGCCTTTTCGGGATAGACGAGATTATATTGTTTAAATCGACCATGTGTCACCGTTTTGGGGAGCTGGTGGACATGGGCAAAAGAGAAATCGAGACGGACGAATGAAATTGTATAAGAAGCGCCGAGTGTGACACCGATTTTGTGATTATCATACATAAAAGTCGAATAATCGTCGTCGTGAGCGGCTCCGGATTCATAGAGCATACCGGCTCGAACGGCTAGGGTTTTCGGGAGAATGTTCCAATCGCCACCGATGGCGATGCCCCAAGTATCTTTCATTTGTCGTGGAATCGTGAAAGTGCCGACTTTGACATCGTCGACGAGGGCGTTATCGCGTAGCCAAACACCGTGCGGATATATTTTGATATTATCGTGTCTGCTCCATCCCGTATACCAAGCATCGAGCTCGATATCGAATATATCGGCGTGGCGATATCGGACGCCAAATTTGACACTCCATGGGAGCGATAGAGTGAGGTCCATTTTACTGCCTTCGAGGCGCGAGTGCTCGTAGACGTAGTGATTTGGAAGCGCAGCTTTAAACTTTCCGTTTTTGGAGGCATGATCGGAAAAGAGTTGAAACGATGCGCCGAGTTCAAAGCCGTCGACGGGTTCTGCCCAAATGCCAAAGTTTGCACTCGGCGTGAAATAATCGGAGGCATTGATCGTAATGACGCTATCCATGTCGGGATCTTCTTGATCGGCGAGCACGCCAAAATACGTCGACGAAACACCAGTGCCGCGAAATACAAATGTCACATTTTGAATGCCCGCGCCGATGGAAAAGCGAGGATGTGGACGCCATGCAAAAGCGATTTCCGTCGTGAAAGTAATCGTATTTGACATGTCGATAATGGCGTAGCGTTGCGCCCCCATGGCGGGGAATTTGGCAGGTGCAGCGTTGGGCGGAAAGAGCCCGACGCCGAGCCCGAATTGATCGGTGCCAAAATCGGTGGTGAATAAGATTTGCGGGATGACGATGCCAACGGCTTCGTTTTTGACTTTTTGGAAAGTCGTCGTAGTGCCGTTAGGTTCGACTTGCGGTGATCGTTGGTATTCGAGGTTGAGCATGGCCCACGTCGCATCGACGAGGATTTGATGACCTTCGTTGAGGGCGATGAGTGCGGGATTATAGGCGATGGCGTTTGGATCGCGTGTCGAGACAACGGCGGCACCAGCGCGCCCCGAAGTGGCGACGCCACCGAGTGGAACGAAGAGCCCGCCCGCTTGGGCTTGCGTGGCAAATGAACACATTGCCGTGGCGAAAAAGACTGCCGTGGCCACTCGATGCGACGTCGAAATGCTGTGCATTTTATTGAATATACGGTTTATCGTGCTGATCGTTTTCATATTTGACTCAAATAGCAACGCTAATCATGAAACCTAGATCGATATCATCATTGCATGGTTAATCGAATTTGATTTGCCACGAGGCATCTTCGGGTTTCCAATCGCTCGGTCGTCGGTCGTTACCCCAAATGGTAAAATCGATGACGCCGTATATGCGTTCGACACCGCGGTCGTCGTCGTTGAACAAGTCTGCCATGAAATCGAATAAGACTTTTTCGTCGTCGGCAGTGCGTTGTTCTTTTGAACCTGGGTTTCGTCGCAAGAGGTCTTGAGCGACGTCGAGGAGTGTTGCGACGTTCATGCGATCGCGAGTCTCTGTTTCGAAGAGTCGGAAGAAGACGCCGTTAAATGCGTGTTTTGGGTCGCAAGTGTTGAAGGCGTCGACGCATGTGAGAAGCGTGATGATGAATGAAAGCTGCGAGAAGCCTTCGGTCGTCCATTTTCGGTCGGGGTCGATGGAGCTAGCGAAGAAGCGCAAGAGAGCGTTGAGTTTTCGTTGTTCGAGAACCATCGACGACGCGGCATAGACGGCGCCAGGGATGTGGTAGGAGTATGCGGCATCGGCTTCGATCATGTGGCGAGCGAATCGGCGGATGCGATCAAAGCCGTTGGGTGTATTGTCGAGTTGATCGAATAGCTCGAAAAAGGCGTATGGGAGTCTTCCCGAGACGAAATCGACCATATCGGGAATGGCTTCTTTGTGAATCCAAGTCGATCGTTGGCCTGCATCGGTTTTGTCGCGATAGAGACTATAGAAGAGGTCGAGGACATCGGCGGTGAGTTTGATGCCGGCGGGTTTTTCGAATTCGGCGCCAGTCGCCGTTTTGCGCGTTCGGATCGTCATGTCGATGACGCGTTTTGCGGCGTCTTTGAGGTCGTTTTTCGCTTTTTCGTTTTCGTCGAGTATGTCGACGATTTCGCGAATAGGCGTGATGTAGAGGTATGCAGGCGAGAGGGGGGCGATGACGTTACCGACGCGGTCGGTCGTCGACTGTTTACCGGCGACGTTTCGGAGTTTATCGTCGGGCGTGAGTATATAGGCGACGAATTTTTCGAAGCGATCGGTGAGTTTTGTGCCGTCGGGGAGTGAGACGTTGAGGAGCGCATCGCCGAAGGCGCCAAAATCTTCGACGATGCCCGTTTCGTCGAGTGCGCGGACGAGGACGGGTTCCATGCTACGGAAGTCGGATGGATAAAGTGGTAGGGGTTGCCCATTGGCGTCGAGGTATTTGACGTCTTTCGTCGTATAGTATTCGAACAGGATGGAAATGACGCGGGCTAGGACATCTGCTTTGTCGTGATCGTTGAAGACTTTGACGAGCGGATAGAGGGCGTCGACGAGCCCAGTTGCTTCGATGGCGTAGAGGACATCGGCGTTGACTTTGAGGCATTCGAAGCCCGACCGGCAGATGGCGATGTTGAGATCGAATCGATAGTTTGCACCTTGCGAAGAAATGATGGCTTTGTTGAAAAGTCGCGTCACTTCGGCTGGCGTAGGATCGACCGATAATTTGAGGTCGAACATGTTTTTGACGAGCATCGATAGGAGCTCGACGACGGTCGTCGTACCGCTTTCGCCGAGCAATCCTGCGAGGCTGATGAACGTTTGACTGAGATGATCAACGAGGTGAAGATCGCCGGTAATCGTCTTGAGATAGGCTTCGGCGAGGTTGTCGAAAGTGATGAGTGTACCAAGCCCTTTAGCGGGAGCGGTGAGGTCGACATCGGCCACGGAGAGATGGGCGGCGTGGACGTCGTATTTTGTTTCGGACGTTTCCCACATGACGTGTGTCGTTCGCT
This sequence comes from Myxococcales bacterium, assembly GCA_004554395.1. Lineage (GTDB taxonomy): Bacteria > Myxococcota_A > Bradymonadia > UBA4248 > UBA4248 > UBA4248. The sequence continues at coordinate 27,719 of SFMP01000042.1, forward strand.
GGAACAGGGATCGATTATCGAGGCTTTCGGGGGCGTTGTGGTCGACTTTTTCGGTGCCTAAGATTTCGTCGCGCGGGCAAGCTCTGACGCAGTTGAGGCGATCGAATGTACCGATTTTATGGGCGGCATCGCATGCTTGGAAGCATTTTTCGTACTCACCGCTGGGATCGACCGAGATGAAGGCTTTTTTGCGCTGAGCGAGTTCCGATAGGATTGGAGCGATTTGCGCCGACATGGGATCGTCGAGGGCCATGAAGAGATCGGCGAGCAAACCTGGTGTTTCAGCAATTTTGAGCAGTTCAGGGAGCAAGCGATCGATGAGGTCGTTATCGAGTGTGAATTCCGACGGTGTTTCGTCGACGATATCGACGATTGTTTCGACGTCGTTGACGAGCCGAGCAACGACTTCGCGGTCGTTGTTGAGAAGTTGTATAGCGGCTTCGAAATTGGGTCCGACGGAATCGTGATCGAGCGTCGTGAGGAGTGCGGCGAGTAGCTCGACGACGGGGCCATTTGCTGGAAATGCTATGTATGTGCCGTTGGAATCGGCTTTGAGTTGCCCTTTGCCCAAGAGGACTTTGAGAGAACGCAACCCCTTGTCGAGTGAATCGTCTTCGAGGAAAACTTTACTCTCTCGAACTAAATACGAAAGAGGGGTTTGTTGAATGTCGAAAGTTTCGAAAGCGGGGATGCCGTTGACGCGAAGCATGCCACCTTCGCCGTCGAAATCGACGTTTTGTGGCAGAGTGCCGAACGATTCGAATGGGGCGACTAATGCGCCATTTGAAAGGGTGAAGAAGCCGTTTTCGTTGCCGTCGGGCAATCCGTCGCCATCGGCGTCGACGAATGGTTCGAAGACGCGAGATCCGTTTTTTTCGACAGTGAGAGGCCAACCGCGCGAATCGAATTTAATTGCAGTTTGCGGTTTATAAGACAAATTTGGTGCATAATCTGCCGCAGGACGTATCATAAAATCGACGACTTTTCGTGTGAAGCGATTTGGATCTTCGTCGATTTCGAGGTCGGCGGCAGTCAAAGAGAGTTCTTTGAGAAGCTGATTGGTGGCGTTTCGCGTATTGTTTGAGCTGCTGGAATTGGTGAGAAGCAGCTTGAGCATGAGATCGGTGACCTCGGGGAGCGCGTCGTAGCTGAAAGTTCGAGCGAGTGGATTTGTTTGCGCTGGATACATGAGGAGTCGAGGGGATTCGGCGATCCAATTGACGCCAGCGAGGGCATCGCGGTCGTTAGCGAGTTCGGAGGCGACGACGGCGACTTTGCGCAGTGTCCCAGGGTAGAGCATGTTTTCGTAGAGCGGGACGATGTTGATGAAGACTTGATTGAGGTCTTCGAGCTCGGATTTTGGCGCCGTCGTATCGACGGCATCGATGAAGGCATCGCGATGCGACTCGAACGTCGCGAGGAATTCGGGGCTACTGTGATCGGCAGATCGCGCGGAATTCGCATAGACGATGTTGTAGAGCTCGGTGCCAAATGAGCCATAATTGCGGATTTCGCGCTCGGGGACGATTTCTTCGTTGCATCCGAGAGCAACCGTCGCAGTGGCCAAGGCGATCGAAATGGCAATTTGCTCAAATATTCGTGATTTTTTAGATAATTTCGAATTTTTCATCATAACTAACGCAAACAATGAAATTTTCTTTTTAACGCATTGCGTTATTTGGAATAATATTCCAAACACCTTCTTTCTGCTACGCCCCGACCGCGAAATCAAGCATTTTTTTTTGTGATTTAGAAATTGCGCAAACGACGTGTTTGTCGACGTTTGCGGGACTTTGTTCGAGAGATGCAGACGTGGAATGTCGGTTGCTAGATGAGAATGGATGAAGGAAATGATGGGTGTTTTGGTAGCTAAAAGCGCTGAATTGAGCGGATGAATGGGAAAGTGCGACAAAAAGGGGAAATGAAGAGAATTCGAGATGGATCGGCGTAGATTGGGCGATGCTAGGGCAAAATGCGCGTTCATTCTTGCGCTCAATGCTTTTTAATTGCGTCGATAAATGTTAGGAATGCGACGCCTGTGCGATATCGTTTGTTCTTGCGTGCATGGGCGTTTTTAACGATTGATGAAGCGAATGATCGATGACCGATTCGAATACGATAGAACACGAGAATGTAACGCCAAAAGAGGCGAGTGCAGATCGCGCGGGCGATTTGCAAAACGAAAAAGCCGCGCAAAACGCGGCCGAAGAACGGGCGCAAGTGGGAGAAAACCCGCGCGATAAAGCCGGATCTCATGCCGAAAAGATTGTGACAAAGTCGGCTTTTTTGCAGATGGGTTTCGTCGTTCTCGGTCTATTGTGCGTGATGCTCGTCGTGCTCAATCTCGTGTTTTCGAATGTGACGACTGCACGGTGGGATTTGACCACCGACAAGCAGTTTACGTTGAGCCCAGCGACAGTTGAGCTTTTGAGTTCGCTCGATGCGAAAATCGCCGTGAAATTCTTTTTGTCGCCGAATTTGCCGGCGCCCGATAATGGTTTGCATCAACGCGCAAAAGATTTGCTTTCGGAATTCGAGGCGGCGTCGCATGGCAAGTTTAGCTTTGAAATCGTCGAGCCACAATCGGCGACCGACGAAGAAGTCGCCAAGGGATTTGGGCTCAGGAAAGTTGCCGTTTCGCAACGCGACGAAAGCCAGCGTTCTTTGCGCCTCGTATTCAAAGGCATGACCGTTATCTATCGCGATCGCGCCGAAACGACGCCCGAAATCCGTGCCACCGACAACCTCGAATACCTACTCGCCAAATCGATCGTCAACTTGACGGCCCCCGAGAAGAAGACGGTTGGCATTTTGACCGATTTTGGCGGCTTGGCGCAATCGCCGATTCTCGTCGATTCGATGCGCGATGTGTTTTCGGAAGTCTTTGGTCAACGCGTCGCCGTCGCCGGCGTTCGCGTCGATGAGACGTGTTCGATCGCCTTGCCAGCGACAAAACAAGGGGATTCGGCGAGCGGGAACGCTGGCGGCGGTCCCATCGAGCTCGACGCCTTAGTCTTGCTCAACCTCGACAAGACGCTCACGCCGTGCGCCCAATATGCCATCGAGCAAGCATCTTTGGGTGGAACGTCGATCGCCATATTGCAAAGCCCTTCGCACGGCGACTATCGCCAGCCCGATCAACCTCGGATCAACGTCGACGTCGGGATGAATGAATTGTTGAAGAATACGGGCTTATCGCTTGCGCAAACGCTATTGCTCGATCGCGCCCACAATCTGACTGGAACGCAATTTACCGAAGACGACGCCGTCGATGTATCGTTGCCCGCGCTCCCCATCATTACGACGCTTGATAAATCGCACCCGATGACGCAAAATCTGACGGCTCTCGTCTTGCCGTTTTCGGGCACGATCGACGTCGACAAATCGAAGATCGCCCCTTCGGCAAAGCTCGACATATTGGCTCAATCGGACGGCGACGCCGTCACACGCCCATCGGGCGGCGATATCGACGTCACGGCGCTCGGGCGACCACGAAACGACGAAGTCGAAGGTCCGCACGTCGTCGCCGTCGCACTGCAAACACCGCTCGCGTCGCAATTCAAAGGCAAACTCCCCAATGGGGCTATCGAAAGCGCCTTTATCGAGAAAACCGATAATGCGCGGTTTTTCATCGTCTCGAATGGCGAGTTCTTGTTTATGAATAAAATAACAGGGTATTCGGATGCGTATGCCAAATTGGGCATTCATCTGTTCGTCAATGCGACAGAATGGCTCATCCAAGACGATGCATTGATGAAGATCCGCAACCGATCCTTGCCACAGATGATCCAAAAGCCCGATACGGCGACGCAGAACCGATTGATTCGGATCAATGTGATAGGCGTGCCGGCGATCGTCCTCTTCTTGATGGTTTTGTTGAGAATCGCACGGGTGCGCCATGTGAGAGGGCTAAAGAAACGGTATGCAGAAAGCGAAAAGAAGGTATAGAAGATATCTTATATCGATAGAGATTTGACGATGAGTTTTTTGAAGAAGATCCAAAAGACGGTTGGCGAATTGGCACAAGTCGGTTTCGACAAGGTCGGGATTCGGTATAATCCGATCGACTTGGGCGATGACGATGATCCGGATGTGCAATCGCGCGATGTGCTCGATATTTATCGCGATGTGACGGCGTCGTGGAATGGTGGCGCAGCCGTGCCCGTCGCGCAAGACATGCAAGCGGGGCTTCGCGCGATAGCAAAGCGCTATGCGCACGACAATCGCGAAATCAAGCCTGCAATAGAGGCCTGGTTTGGCGACCGCCGCACGATGAATTCGACGAAATTTGATGCCGCTCATGCGCATCGATCGGCGACTTCGCATCGCAGCGGCGATGCAGTGTGGCGTTCGGATGCGCAAGCGATAGAAAACGAATGCAAGCGCATTTTGGCATTTTATGGCGTATTACAAACGCCCAAATCGCCGTGGATATCGTCGGCATTTGCCGTTTGCGAGTCGCAAAAGCGGATGGTGAAGAACTTGCTTCACCAAGCGAACAAGCAGATCGAGCGCGTTGGCGTCGACGGAGATTTATCGCTAGCAGATTGGATTTCGGCGATGAACGAGCGACTTGAATCGTTCGACATCGCCATTGAAATCGTCGACGAATGGATGACTATCGTCGATATCGAAATGGACTAGAGCGCGGAATCGACGCAGAGTATTTCGCTGGCTGTATCGCCAGTGCCTTTATTCGCATATCCGAGTTTGCATTCATAGATGCACTGGCCATCTATACACTTTTCAGAAACAGCATTTGCGACGGGGTGATCGGCGCATTTATAGCCGCAGGCGCCGCAGTTGTTTTCATCAGTTTCATTAATATCTACGCATTGATTACCAGCCGTTGTTGAGCACAAAACAAGCGGAGCAATACAGGAATTCTGAACACATTTGCTATTCACACAAACCTGATCACCATCGCATAGTGCGCCTTGATAATCTTGACTATTCACGTTTGGATTATTGCATTTGCCTTTCGCGCCACAATTAGTTTTACTCGACGATGGCTCAACGCATTGTTCTCCACATACTATTTGATTCGATGTACAGGTCACAACACAACGCCCTTCAGAGCACTTTGTGCCATTTGTACATGCTTTCCCTCTATAATTCGCATCTGAATCTGAAGCTGAATTGCACTTCCCCTTTGCTCCGCAATATGCATTGTCTGTTTCTGGGACGATGCATTTACCTCCACACAGTACTTGACCGCTCAAGCATGAAGCACCGCACGTTCCGCCGGAACAAATCTCGCCGCTCGCGCACGTTGCACCTTTATAATCATTGCTCGATGCCAACGTATTATTGCACTTACCTTTCGCTCCGCAATACGTATTATCTGTTTCGGGTAAAATGCATTTACCTCCACACAGTACTTGACCGCTCAAGCATGAAGCACCGCACGTTCCGCCTGAGCAAACTTCGCCGCTCGCGCACGTTGCACCTTTATAGTCATTGCTCGATGCCGACGTATTATTGCACTTACCTTTCGCTCCGCAATACGTATTATCCGTTTCGGGTAAGATGCATTTATTATCACACAAAAACAAACCAGCTTGGCACGATGTTGTGCACACTGCCCCAGAACAGAAGCGCCCATCCGTACATTTCTCACCTACATTCTCATCTTTGCAATTACCCGTTGCACCACAAAAGTTCATGTCTGTCTGAGGATCAACGCATCGACCATCACATACAATTTGTCCACCGACGCACGCATTTGCACACCTACCATTGGAACAAAGAGGAGTTGCCCCTTCGCAAACCATTCCCTTATAATCCATGCTAGTCGGATTTGTATCCGAACAATCCCCCTTCGCTCCACAATATCTGGGATCGTTTTCGGGATTTATGAATTCGCCATTGCAGAGGACTTTAGATTTATCGGCAACGATGCAAACGCCGTTGCTACAAGTCGTGCCGTTACCGCATTTGTAGCCACATTTTCCGCAGTTGGCGTTGTCGGAATCGAGGTTTGCATTGAATCCGTTACAGAGCGATTTGACGCATGTGCCGTTGTCTTGGCAAAGGTAGGATTTGGGGCAAAGGCCAGAATTGAGGGCAAAGATCATTTGCCCTTCGGCATCGTGGCTGACGGTGTCGTCGATGAAATCGTGGGTGATGTAATCGTCGCATGTACCGTCGGCGTGGGAATCGATAGAGCTAGAACCGCAGTAGACTTCGACGTGAGTGCCGTTGGGAAGCCCGTAATCGATTTTAGTTATCAATCGATGGACGTTTGGACAAGGTGTGCCCTCGTATGCATCGAGCGGTTCGAGTGTGCACCCAGATAACATCATGATCGCAATGAAAGCACTATAGACGAAAAGTTTCTTTTGCATGGCACACTCCGAAAACGAAAAAGTGATGATGAATTGTTATGAAACAGCTTTAATACATTGAATCGTCGACACCGTGTCGCCGCTCCCATCATTTGTATACCCATCGGGGCAACGATACCGACACTCTCCTAGGTGACAGCCCACTAGTTCTACCCCACTCATATAATTATCGACGCAACTGTAACCGCATGCACCGCAATTATAAATATCATCTGCGTTGACATTGACGCAACTCCGGCTGCCGTTGCTATCGCATAACGTATAGCCCGATGGGCAAGTATTTAGGATGCATTTTCCGGCGACACATATATTACCATCTTTGCAGTTGGCACCATTGTAATTAGCATTTGTCGAGTCGGTGCTGATACAATAGCCTTTTGCGCCGCAATACTGATTGTCGGTATTTGGGTCGATGCATTTGCCACCGCACATGATATGATTAGAAGAAGCGCAATGACAGTTACCTTCGATGCATTTCATGCCGTCGCCACAAGTGACGCCTTTATAATCATTACTCGTCGACGAAGCGTTATTACACTGCCCTTTTGCTCCGCAATATTGATCATTGGTTTCGGGATCGATGCATTTGCCGTTGCAGATGACTTGCGAGTCGAGGCAAGAAATATTGCATCTTCCATTTTTGCAGGAATAACCGTTTTTACACGCTACACCGCCGAAATTGGGACTGTCGATCGAATCGCTATTACACCTTCCGCGAGCACCGCAATAGACGTCGTCGGTCGAAGGGTTGACGCATATATTATTGCATAGGACTTGCATGCCAGGGCATGCGATATGGCAAGAGCCGCCAGAACAGACATTGCCACTGGGGCACGAGACTCCGGAGTTGTAGCCCGTGCAATCGCCCGTAGCACCGCAATATGTATTATTTGTGAGCGGATCGATGCATTTGTTGCCGCATTTGATCTGACCTGCGACGCATGTAATGCCGCATTTGCCTTCGGAACAGACGTTGCCGCTTGGGCAAGCCATGCCCTTATAATCTTCGTCGTCTTTTGACTCCGAATTGCAAAGGCCTTTGGCACCGCAATAGGCATTGTTGACATTGGGATCGATGCATTTGCCATCGCAGAGGATTTGATTGCCGATGCAAGTCGAGACGCATCGCCCATTGGCGCAAAGTGGGCGGAGATCGTCACATCGCGTGCCGCGATAGTCGTTGCTCGATATATCGGCATCGGAGCATGCGCCTTTTGCGCCGCAATAACGCGGATCGTTTTCGGGATTGATATATTCGCCATTGCAAAGGACTTTTGATTTGTCGGCGATAGAACATTTGCCATTGATGCAAGATGTATTATTTCGGCAGATATTGCCACATGAGCCGCAATTCATATTATCGGAATCGAAGTTTGTATAGAGCCCGTCGCAAGTTGCAAGTATACAAACGGCGCCACCTTTACATACATAGGATTCGGGGCAATGGCCAGAGCTGAGGGCGTAGATCATTTGTGGCTCAGTTTGGGCGATGGAAACGCCGTTGACATGGTCGTAGCTGACGTATTCGTCGCATATCACGCGATTCGTATTGACATCGGTGACATGCGAGAGACAAGAGACTTCGTTATAAATGCCGTTTGGTCTGCCGTAGTCGATTATCGTAATAATCTTTTCGACGTTTTCGCATTGGGGTCCATTGTATGTGTCGATGGTCTCGAGGGTGCATCCACCTGTCATCGCAATCGCAATGAACGCACAATAGATTGATAGGCTTTTTTTCATGATACACTCCGAGAAACAAACGACATAACAAACCAAATCGACATCGGCAGGAGAGCCGAATCGAAGAGCGCACGAGGTGTGCGCAAACGCGAACATGTATACGGTTTTATCGCATTGCGCGTTGTATGGCAATGAAATTGCGCTTGGCGGCCGCTGGCGTATGTTCGCAACGCTAGTGATCACATAGCCGTAGCCAAGAGCCCGTATTGAGCGATAGCGAAATAGGGCGACAAAGAGCCCGTATTGAGCGATAGCGAAATAGGGCGACAAGAGCCCGTATTGAGCGATAGCGAAATAGGGCGACAAAGAGCCCGTATTGAGCGATAGCGAAATAGGGCGACAAAGAGCCCGTATTGAGCGATAGCGAAATAGGGCGACCCCAAAAAAGAAGCGCGGGGCACGTTTGGGGCGATCGGGTGAAAAAAAGCACACGAGGGAGAAAAAGTAAGCTATAAGATGATGGTTGTGTTCTCTCGATGAATGATGAAGTGCGATGAGACGGATTTTTGCGACAATTATTGCCATTTGGGCGCTGTGTGGTTGCACGCCGATGCACGGCGGTGGGGCGCAAGTGGCGGCGCAGGAACAGCCCGATGTTGCTGGTGGGGCGCAAGTGGCGGCTGTAGCTGGCGTGGCTGGCGTGGCTGATTCGGGGGCTGAGGCAAGTGCGGCGGAGTTGGCGCGATTGGCGGCGCCGGTTTTTGGCAAGTCGTTGGCGGTGGGCGTGGCGCATGTCGAGGGTGTGAGGAATCCGAGTGCGGCGCAGGTGCTGTATTTGATGCGTGCGGCGCGGTATGCGGAGGCGGCCGAGGCGGCTTTGCGCGTCGATGGTGCGGCGATGCGATTTGTGGCGGTGAAGGCGCGTATTTTGGCACATCGGTGCACGGATGGCGGGTGCTGGGCGGAGTTTGACGATGCGTTTGTGGGCGAATTGGCGGCGGAGACGGGGTTAGACCGGGCTGCGGTGGCGGAGCTTTGCGAGCGTTGGCGCGTGCGCGGGCGGATTGAGGAGGCGAATTGGGGGGCGGCGATGGCGGGCATTGGGGCGCATGCTGGGGAGCGTGCGTGGCGTGGCGTCGTGTTGGCGCTCATCGGCAAGTTGATAGATGCTGCCTTTTTGGTCGATGGCGGTGAGATCGACTGGGATCGGCTTGGGAGGCAGGTTTCGGAAGTGTCGGGGGGGAATGCGTTTGAGTCGGCGACGTTGGCGTATGCGGCGATGCGGATTGCGCAGAGGCGTGGCGACGAGCGGCGAGCGCGGGAGAAGGCAGACCAGATCGTGTTGCGATACCCAGCGACGCAGATGGCGTTGTGGCCCGAGCTTGCATCGAGTGAGGATTTGGCGCGATATAGCCCGAAAGCGCGATATGGGCGGATTGGGCGGTTGATATCGCACTTCGACTACGACAATGCGCGGCGCGAATTGAAGGCGTTGTTGGAGGATGGCGCGACGCCGGCGGCACTGGCGGCAGAGGCGGAATGGGAGTATGCTCGCGTATCGCTGACGAATAGCGAGGATCCGGCGTTGAGTGGGCGGATTTATGAAAAGTATGCGCATGCGAAGGGGGCCAAGGGGGAGGATGCGACGTTTGGGATTGCGCGTTCGTTGTCGAGGCAGTTGAAGTACCGCGAGGCGATTGAGGCGTTGGAGGCTTACGATAGAAGGTATCCGCGAGGGAAATATGCGAAGCGTTCGTTGTATTTGCGCGGGTGGTATGCATTTGATTTGCGAGCGAATGACGAGGCGCGGCCGCTTTTGAAGGCGTATGCCGAGGCGACGAACGACACTTCGGTGTGGGGATTTTATGCGCAATCGTTTTTGCGCGATGGGGATTGGGCGGAGGCGATAAAGGCGTTTGATAAGCTGTATCGTGCGGGGAATCCGATAGTGCGCGGCAAGGCGATGTATTGGCAGGCTTATGCGCAGCATGCATTGGGCAATGACGACGAGGCTCGGCGTCTTTTTGCCGCTTTACACGAGCAGTATCCGTTGACGTGGTATGACGTGTTGGCGTTGGCGCGAGAAGATGCGTGGTTTGGAGCGAGTCGCGCGGAGGCGGTCGAGGCGATGTTTCGCGCCGAGAGCGATAAGGCGCCAAAGCGCGAGTTTTATCCGTTCGGCTATGGTTCGGCGGTGAAGCAAGTCCCCGAACGCCATGCCATTTATCGCGAAATCATGGGATATTTGTCGATTGACGAGGTGGAGACGGCGCGAGAGATTTATCTGAAGCACGAATCGTCGTTGTTGGGTTCGGTGTCGGCGGGGAATCGCGACGATTTTCGGCTCTATATGACGCACATGGTCGAATCGTATTATCGGGCGTGGCAAGACGTGGCCGGGTCGATTCGTGCGATGAGCGGGACGATTCCCGAGCGTTCGAATCCGCGGCATCGGATGGCGTATCCGCAGCCGTTTGCGCCGCTCGTCGAATCGCTGGCGCATCGCTATGGCGTGCCGAAGTACTTTATCTATGGGATAATGTTGCAGGAATCGAGGTTTCGTCCGTGGCAGGTATCGAGCGCCGATGCGATTGGGGCTTTGCAGATGATTCCGAAGACCGCGCGAATTATCGCAGATGATTTGGGGTTAAAGTATGATCCCGATACATTTTTCGACCCGAAAGTCGGATTTGTGTATTCTGTGTATTACATGCAGATGCATCGTAAAATGTGGGGTGGGAATCTTGCGTTTACGGCGGGTAGCTATAATGGAGGACCGCATCGGATAGGTCCGTGGGCGCTTCGCGACAAGGGCAAGACGCTCGACATCGTCGTCGATGAGTTTTCGTTTGACGAATCGCGGCATTATACGCGTAAAGTCGCCGAGCATGCCCTGCGCTTTGCGTATATGTATGCGACATCGGTAGAGGAATGGCGCGAGATGGTCGATGCGTTGTTTCCGGTCGTCGTGCCCGAGATAGAAGCGAGAGACGATTGGGGAATTTAAGCATCAATGGAGCGGTGGAACGATCGCTTGGAGGGATTTTGAGCTGGCTACGGGGATGTAGCGGATTGTGAGAAATGGGGGCTCTGTGGACATGATGAAGCTCGAGGAATATGGAGAACGGGCGAGAATGAGGCGGAACGGCGAGAATGAGGCGGAACGGGCGAGAATGAAGCGGAACGGGCGAGAATGAGGTGGAACGGGCGAGAATGAAGCGGAACGGGCGGGGTGATGGAAAAATAGAATAGATAGATCGTGCCAAAGAAAGGCATGTGTGGTATAATGCGCGGGTTTATTTGGGTTGTGATAATTCACGTAGATGTGAAACCTGGAGTTAATCGATGATCAAAATAAAGAGCATTGTGTTTTGCGCGCTATTGTTTGGCGCGTTGACTTGTGCATTGTTGTTCTTGGCAGAAACGACGGTAGTGCCGTCGGCGAATGAAATCGAAACGATGAATCAGCGGACGCAAGAGGCGGTTCGCAATCAGCTTTTGGGCGCAGAAGAGAGCCTAATACAGCAGTCGCAGTCGTTATCGCTCGATGCGAAGTTTGCGTCGGAGTTGGCGGAAGTTCGCGAGCGATTGCTTTCGGCGACGCCATCGGAATTGAAGCAGCAATCGAAGAATACGTGGAATGCAGGGGTATTTTCGAGCTTGCTCGACTGGCGCGAGAGCCGTGCCTCGACGATATCGCGGAATCTGAATCAAACGGGGCAAAATGCCGCGATTGGTTCGATGACGTCGCAAATGCCCACCGCCGACTGGTGGCACAAAGCGCCAAACCTCGCTTTGGCGTTTGCGACCGTACCGATGAAGAGTGGCGAGTTGTCGGCGACGCTCATCGCCAACGGCACGAAGGGGAAAGATTTACAAGGGGGTAAACGATATGACGAAGAAGTGGCGTCGTTGCGCCGTGTTATCGAGACGCAAAAGGCGGAATTCGATTTATTTGCTTGGGACGGCAAGATGTACTTCGCTCGCATTTCGCCGCTGTTCAAATCGGGGAATTTGATCGGTTTGAGCGTCGTCGGCATGGAGCTGTCGAACGATTTGTCGGATCGTCTCGAGAGCATGTTGCGAGATGAAATCAAGATTTTAGTCGTCTATTCGAGCCCGAAACTGGGGACGCCAGGGAAACGCGTCGTCTATGCATCGACGAGCGCGAATAAGGTCGCGGGCGACGATATCAAAAAAGTGCTCGATGGTAGCCGATTTAAGACATCGAGCGACGATGCGCCAAAGCGATTTGACGAAATCGCCGCCAATAAAGTTTATGAAAAAGTGAGCGGAAAAGGCGGCGATTACCAATTATCGCGCTTCGTATGGACGTGGAACGAAAACGCCCAAGCCGATATTTATACGTATGTCGATATCGACATGAGCAAAGCCGAGATACGCCGCATCGATAAGATCATCGTCATCGTGTGCCTCGTCGGATTTGTGTTGGCGCTGATCATCATCTTGGCGTCGATTAATTCGCTGCAGAATCGCATCCAATACATACGCAAGGGTTTTGCCGACGCCATGCGTTCGGGATCGCCGCTGGATTTGGAAGTTTTGTCGACGCTCATGGGCGAGAATGCCGATGTATTGGGCAACGTGAATGTGGTGCGCGAGACGGATCCGAACGAAGAGAATGCCGCCGAAGAGGATTGGTCGAATTTGATGGTCGATTTCGACGACGCCCAAAATGCCAAATCCGATAAGGAAATGACGAACGACGAAATCGAAAAGATGAAGCACGATAGCGATATGCAAGAGGCGCAGAAGCTGTTCGACGAATACATGAAGGCACGCCAAGAAAACGACATCGATACGCCGATGGATTTCGATTGCTTTATGCGACGTCTACACCGCAATGTGGTGAAGATCAAAGAGACGTATCACTGCGAAGAAGTCCACTTCGAAGTTCACGTGAGCGATGGCAACGTCTTATTGAAACCAAAAATCGTAAAAAAATGATAAACCTACCCAATAAGTAGGATATAAAGCCGCATCATTCGGGATGCGGCTTTTTTTGTCGCCAGCGGATTCCCGTATTTGACCAATCATTCGAGAGATTGAGATTTATGATTGCACATTTACCCATACAACTCCAAAAAAAGCTGACGCGTCACGTTTCGCAGTGTTCGATAGCGTGGGAATTGATAGAACCGAACGACAAGATCATGGTCGCCTTTTCGGGCGGTAAAGATTCGATTTTGCTCATCCATTTGTTGGATTCGATACGCCGGATCGTGCCATTCGATTTCGAGATTGGCGTATTTCATTTGAACCAATCGGCGCCCGATTTCCCAGCTAAAAAGGCACTCGAACAAATCGCTAGCGAAGGGTTTGAAGTATGGCACGAAGATTTGGAAACGGCATCGATATTGGCTGAGAAGATAGCTGCCGATGAATCGCCGTGCGGGTTGTGTTCGCGTCTTCGTCGAGGGATTATCTATACACAAGCGACGCAACGCGGTTACAACAAGATAGCCCTCGGGCATCATCGCGACGATGCGATCGAAACGTTTATGATGAATGCGCTCTTCAATGGGCAAATCAAGTCGATGCCTCCGAAGCTCGTCGCCGACAATGGTCATAGCGTCATCATTCGACCGATGTTGTATGTCGCCGAAGAATGGCTCATCGAGGCGTCGAAGTACCTCGACGTCGCCGTGACAGAGCAAACATTTTGCACGCGCGGGCACAGCGGGCAACGATACGAAACGAAACAGCTACTCGCCGAGCTCGAAAGGCGGAATCCCAATGCAAAAGGCAGCCTCATGGCTGCCTTGCATCACGTCGTGAAGACGCATCTATTGGACAAGGGGATTTAATGGGAATCCCGCCCTGCGGGCGGGATTTTTAGATAAATAATAATCATCAATCCCGCCCTACGGGCGGGATTTTTAGATAAATCGTAATCATCAATCCCGCCAGGCGGGCGGGATTGCTAATATTGGATAAAGGGATTTAGTGGAAATCCCGCCCTACGGGCGGGATTGTTAGATAAATAATAATCATCAATCCCGCCAGGCGGGCGGGATTGGCTCATAGTAGATAAAGGGATTTTATGAACCCTTAATTGACGACGCTTTGGCATGTCGCCGAGCAACCGCTACCTGGCTGACCATTGAGTTCGCCAAGGTCGCATGCTTCGCCATTGTCTTTTTGTGTGGTGCCATCGCCACAACGCGGCCCCCATGTGCAGTTCTTCTTGCAACCGTTATAGACGTTATCGTCGTTTTGGTCGCCGAAGTCGCATTGTTCACCTTTGTTCGCTTGGACTTTTCCGTCGCCGCAGTAGGGGGTTTTGAAAGAGCAATCGGGGGCGCAACCCGGTTTTCCGTCTGTGCCATACTCGCCCGTATTGAGCGAGTTTCCGTTCGCGTCGACGCCTAGGTCGCATGCTTCGCCGCGATAGGCTTGGACGATGCCATCGCCGCATTTGGCCAACTTGCAGTTGCCCGTGCATGCGGCATTATTGCCATTTGCCGCGCCATTGTCGCATTCTTCGTCGAGTTTGGCTTGGACAATGCCGTCGCCACATTTGGGCACTTTGCACGTATCGAGACATCCAAGTTCTTGAGCTTTTTGATCGATGCCGGATTGGAATTGGCATTTTCCATCTTTACAATCGCAATCTTCGTTCGGATCGAGCTTTCCATCGTTACAAGAGTCGTAACGACATTTGTCGTTACAATTGGGATCTTCTTTATACGATATGCCTTTTTGTTTGCATATATCTTTATATTTGTCTTGATTACACAAACTCCCAGTGTCGCAGACTTCACCAGGTTCGACGATGCCGTTTCCACAAACAGGTTCTTTTTTGCACGATTTACACCCCATGAATTCTTCTTCGGCTTGAGTCGGTTTGACGGGGTTGCCATTGACCATTTTGCCGATATCGCATTGCTCGGTCGAAGCGATAATGCCGTCGCCGCAAATCGATGCACACGAGGCCTTGCCCGTGTTGAGGAAGCCGGTCAGATAGAAATTGAAATTCGAGTTTCCAAATTGACGTTCTGCGTGGAACAATTTGATTTCGTATATACCGCCATCGTATAGTTCGAGAGCTCGATCGCATTTTTGAGTCGTCAGTTTACCATCGATTTCGACTTCGCAATCATCATATTTAATTTCACCTTCTTTTGGCAATTCTGAATGCATACCGCCTAAATCGACGAAGAGCTTGTTATTGATGAATACCCAAACGTCGTCGTCGCCACTAAACTTGAGTTTTGTTTTTTTACCTTCAATATATTTGTATTGGAAATACGTGCTCACTTCGCTCGTGAAGCCACCACCAGATTGTTTGTAGCCGTGACCATTAATTGGCGTAAACTCATTCCCTTGCTTCGGCGGATTAACGCCTCCGACATCGGTAGCACCTTTTGGTAAGTTTTTCCCTTCGAATCTATACGCTTTAGTATCTTTATTGGTGAGTTCCATTCTCAATGTATAGGGGAATGATTTATTGATACCAGTCACATCACGATACCAATACTTAAACATACCCGGGCAAGTATAATGACCTGTTAGTAATGCACCGGTTATGTCGCATTTGGAACTACTCCAATTACCCGTGTTATATGTTTTCTTCATGACGGGTTTGCCATCGGCATCGAGCTCATTTTCCAAGATGCCATAGCAACCACTACCACCGTATTGTTGGAAATCGGTAAAGCCCCAATTCTTCTTGATCTCTTTTGATGGCTTGTCTTTACAAATGGGGTCTTCTGCTTTGACTTTCTTGATAAAAGCTTCGTTCAAATAGCCATCGCCACCATCTTTGTTATAATCATTACTATATCTAAAGTCGCGGTAGACGACGGGGATGTCGATATATTGCGGTAGCTCGCCGACGAATCCTTCACATTCAAATCCTGGTTCGATTTTGCAATCGGCCGAACATCCATCGCCAGAGATGAGATTGCCATCGTCGCATTCTTCGCCAGCCATCCACATGGTGATGCCATCGCCACAGATGGGTTTGCATTCGTTATTGTAGCAATCATAGACGGCTTCTCGTTTGCACTTGGGATCGCAACCGTCGCCACCTTTTGTGTTGCCATCGTCGCATTCTTCGCCTACGTCGAGGAATCCATCGCCACACTTGCCTTTAACGCAGTTCTTGCCGTTGGCGTCGCAACGATATCCCGATTCGATGCGACACGTATTCGAGCAGCCCTTGCCTTTTCCATTGTCAGAGCCCAAGTCACATGTCTTATAGGTCGAGTACCCCGCACCGGGATCGATCGTTGCAGTACCGCATTTGTCTATCACGCAAGCGCCACCGCCTGATTTGCACTTATACCCCGGTTCGATTTTGCAATCGGCCGAACAGCCATTGCCACCGGCTTTTTTATCGCCGTTCTGATATGCGTCGTCGCATTCTTCGCCATATTGAACGATGCCATCGCCGCAGAAACCTTTCGTGCAATTTGTCTTTCCTTGTTTTGTGGTCGTACATGAATAGCCATTTTCTCTCCGACAACGCACCGAGCAACCGTCGCCATCGTCGTCATTGCCGTCGTCGCATTCTTCGTTGCCAGCGAGTATGCCATCGCCACAAGCCTTTGCTCGGCAAGGTTTTCCAGGCTCTGAGCAAATCCAGCCCGGATCGACGACGCCTTTCGTACACCCATCGTCATCGATCGTGTTTCCGTCGTCGCAATCTTCGAAATCTTTGTCGATTTTGCCGTTGCCATAGAGCACTTCGATGCGTTCGCAGTATTTAGATTTATCTTCGCAAAACTCTTTTGGGCATGGTGGGTTTGAATCTCGACACATCCAACCGGTTTCGACGCGGCAGTTAAAGCAACCGTCGCCTTGTACGAAGTTTCCATCGTCGCATTGTTCGCCCAAATGGGGTTCGAATAAGCCATTGCCACAGGTGAGTTTTTTGCAAGGCTGGCCTTCCTCTGGGCACGCCCAGCCCAATTCGACCGATTTACAATCGGCCGAGCAGCCGTCGCCGTCGAGCGTATTGTGGTCGTCGCACGCTTCGCCCGAATTGATAACGCCATCGCTACAACGCCCAGCAAATTTGCAATCGGCTTGGCAATGGCCGTATTCCCCGGTTCCGCCAACGGGATTCCCATCATCGTCGACGACAGTTTTACCGCCATCGCCTTCGTCGCATTTTTCGCCGTGATCAGCTTGAACGATGCCATCGCCGCAATACGGCGTCAATTTGCATCCACCCTCGCGGTATCCGGTGGCGGAGTTATATACCGAGAGCGTGCAATATGGCGACTTGTTATCTTTGTCCCATCCATAAGGCACGTCATCGCCTATGGGATTATCGCATTCTTCGCCGAGTTCGGGCTGTACGATGCCATCGCCGCATTCCTTGAAGTAACACACCGAGATAAAACCAGTTCCCAATGTCTCACAGCGATAACCTGGTTCAATTTTGCATTCCGCCGAGCAGCCATCGGTATCGAATGTGTTTCCGTCGTCGCATTGTTCGTCGCCGACGATGAATGAATCGCCACAAATGGGCTTGCATGTACCGGTTGAGCAATCCCAGCCTTCTTCGATTTTGCATTCGGCCGAGCAACCGTCGCCGTCGTCGGTATTGCCGTCGTCACAGACTTCGTCGGTCGTCTTTTGCCCATCGCCGCAGACGGTTTCTTCGAGTTTGACGCACGGCCCACCTAGATTGGGGCAGGCATAGCCCGTTTCGACGACGAGGCAGTTTGCGGCGCAACCGTCGCCATTTTCGGTATTGCCGTCGTCGCAGACTTCGTCGCCTTCGACGACGCCGTCGCCACACGTTTCGGGCGCGGGCTTCAATACACATGCCCCAGACGAGCAATCCCAGCATTTTCGACGGTGCATTCGGAAGAGCATCCATCGCCATCGTCGGTATTGCCGTCGTCGCATTCTTCAGTACCTTGACGGGTGCCGTCGCCACAAACGATGGGCCCGGGGTTAGGTTTGGGATTAGGCGGCTCGGGATCGGTCGATTTCAACTCGCACGGCATGCCCTCTCGATAGCAGACGTAGCCGGGTTCGACATTGCATTCGGCAGAGCAACCGTCGCCAGAATTCGCATTTCCGTCGTCGCACGATTCGCCGTCTTCGACTAAACCGTTGCCACAGACGGGGCTTTGTTCGGACGGTAGCGGCGTTACGCCGCTACCGCCTTCGTCACAACCAAAGAAACCTGCACTCACCATGAGACAGGAGAGGAGCCAAATTCGCTTATTTTTCATCGATAACCTCGCAAAAGAAAAACAAAAAAAGCCAAGGCCACCGATAGTTATCATTTTTATCGAATGATATCAAACTGTGTATCGGCCCGCGGCATGCGGCGCGAGGATGGGAACGGGCTGAGATCTGGTATCGATATCGCATCTGTTCGTTGAAAAGAGGGACAAAACAATGTATACTAGGGGATGTTTGATTTGTCTTAGCTAACACAAATCGTTGACGAGAGGTACCGTATGCGCATGAGACATTTGCTAACATTTCTAATGGCGGCATCTTTAGCCGTTCCCGCTGTATCGTGTAGCGACGACGCAGGTTCGTCGTCGCAAGATGAAACCCCCGATAATCCCGATAATCCCAATCCCCCCGATCAACCCGACGATCCAGATTTGCCCGATGGTCCGATCGACGATCCGGTCATGCCCGAGGAGGGGTGGAAAACGATTCTCATCCCGAATATGGCAACCGACGTCGAAATCGCCAACACGGGCGTGTCGAAGTTATCGGTCATGGCGATTTCGATCGGAGAAGAGACGGCGGGCGAAGGCGTCGTCGGCGAATTGATTCGATGGGGAATCGAGACGAATCGCGAATCGCTGTCGCTTGGATCGTCGTCGTCGCAGACGCGAGAAGGAGGCGTTGCCTCGGTCTCCATACGCGGGCTCGGAATCCCCAACGACGTGACAGTCGTCGCACAAAGTCAAAACGCCCCCAAAAACGTACGATTTAACGTCAAAGTGAGCGATTTGCCCGTTGGGAATCTCGCCGTTAAGGCAAACTACAACGGGCTCGCTCCTGTCGAGAATTACAGCATACACATCTATGACTCGAAAGATTTTTACTGTGGCTATTACGATCCGAAAGTCGGCGTCACCGCCGATGCATTGTTCCCTCCGGTCGATGAGTCATTTGCCGAGTTCAAGGGTCTATCGCCGACGCAGAATTATACGATCGTCGTCAATGGCTATAGTGCGCAAGGGGCTAAAGTTGCATCGGGTTGCCTCGATTCGGGCACGCAAGTCTTCGAAAATCAAACGACAAACGTCAACGTCTACCTCGATACGATCGATTTATCGCTCAATACGACGTTTAGAGCGCGTAGTTATTTCGATTTGGGAGACGTCGCCAACGCGTTGGGAACGGTGGGGCAATTCGTCAAATATGTGACCGATTTTGCCGATAATCCCACGCAAGTCTTATACGATTTATTGTTCGATATTATCAAAGAAGCGATTGGTGGAACCATCTCTGGTGGTATCGATACCATTCTCAAATACACCGGTCTGAAAGAAAAGCTATTCAATTACCTCAATGGTTTATTGTTACAAAATAAGACGGTCTGCCAAGTTGGCAATTTTGCATGCCAAATCCGCAACATCATTCGTACGATGGAATTCATGGGCGACCTCGAAATACAAAGAGCAGGACAAGTCGAGCTCAGAGGTCACAACGCATACGACGGACTGTCCGTGTATTGGCGCGGTGGTTGCGAAACCGACAAGCAGGGCAACTACGTCGATCCGACATGCGGGCGTTATCCGCTAACGACAAAACAACTCAAGCTCGACACCGACATCTATTTCCTCGAAGGCACGTGGTCGGGGTCGCTTGCCAATGGCTACGACAAGATTTCGATCGAGTCGCACGAACTCAAACTCGAATACGGCAAAATCGCCGTCTTCCTCATCAATAACGTCGTATTGCCCAAATTGGCGGGTGGCGCAAAGAGCTTTCCCGAAGCCATCGCCTATTGGATCAATTGCACAGCCGTTGGTCAATGGTTGTCGGAGACGCTTACCTTCTGTGTAAATATTCCCCTCGTTGGTAAAAAATGCGTTACTGTTACCCCAGAACAAGCCACGGGTTGGTGTAAGTCGGCCTCCAATACACTTGGATCGGCGCTCGGATTTTTGACGGCAATGGGCGAGCTCCAAAAAGCCAAT
This sequence comes from Myxococcales bacterium, assembly GCA_004554395.1. Lineage (GTDB taxonomy): Bacteria > Myxococcota_A > Bradymonadia > UBA4248 > UBA4248 > UBA4248. The sequence goes on from SFMP01000042.1 coordinate 47,904, forward strand.
TCGAATGTCGAAATCAGCGGAACAGCGCTCGTCATCGATACGAATGCCGACAACGTCGTCGACGACATCCATTCGGGGCGTTGGTCGGGGAGCATGACGATCAATACATCGGATGATGCAGGCAATCCGGTGACGACGACGACAGCTGTTCGCGGCATTTGGAGCGCCTATAACGCCGAAAACGTCAAGGCGGGCGAAGGCGAAGATGAAATTTATTGCTCGACGCCGAAATCGGGCAAAGATTCTGCCGATCAAGTGTGTGGATACCCGACAATCGACATCAATTCGCTCGTCTCTTCGAACATGTGCAAGAAGTACATTGAGTGCTCGAAGTGAGGG
>SFMP01000043.1 GCA_004554395.1 Myxococcales bacterium
GCATAGCACGCCAAAGAGGCGCCGTATGCGCGCAAGCCGCGACAGCGGCGAGCACATAGGCGGCTACAGCGGGCGTATGCGCAAAGCGCATAGCACGCCACTAAAAACGAATCATCGAAAAAATCGCGCCTAGGGGACGACGCGTTTGCGGTAGCTGGTCCAGCTGATGGCGACGAGTATGGCGGTAATGGCGAGTGTTGGGATTGCGGACCAAGCGAAAGCCGTTGCTATAGCGGAATCCAAAGAATCGATGGCTTCGACTTTTGGGTTGATGACGGCTTGTGCAAAGATAAAGTAGGCGATGTCGATGACGAATTGCAGGGCGATGCCGGTGAGAAAGGGATATTTGCGCACGAGCGCCGCCGAGGTGAAGAAGATCGTTTGCTTGTGTAGTAGCCAGATGAAAAGCGTCGCGATGGCGTAGCCGACGATGGGCGCATTGGTCCACGTGTGGATTTCGTCGAACATTTCGGAGGCTGCAGTGACGAGGTCGATGGCTTCGTTGCCGAAGACGTAGCTCGATGCATAGGAAAGTGCGATGCCGGCCAAATAGGCGGCGATGAAGATGAGTGGCACGAATAAGCAGGCGTAGATGTAGTGGGCGACAAATTTTTCGCTGCGCGTGGCGGGCAAGAGGACGATGTTCCATGCGGTTGCGCGTATGTTGTAAGACCTGAACGTGCCGGCGGCGAAGAAGATGCACACGATGGCGATGAGGAATAGCACGCCGAGGGCTGCCCCGACGTAGAAGACGTTTGCCAAGACGACGAGTTTATTGCCCTCGAATTCGCGCGTGGCATAGACGACGAGTGAAAGCACCCCGGTGGTGACGATGAAGGATAGAATGCTAGAGAGTACGACTTTGAAGAGATTCGAGACGATGAGTAGCTTGAGAAAAGCCAAAAAGCGACCGAATGAGAACGAAGATTTGGCTTGTTGAGTTTGATCCATGGTGCGGCTCCGTCGTGATTACTGTTCAAATGCGCCAGAAACGGCGGCGGCAAAGAGCAATTCGAGGTCGATTTCTTGTTCGGGTTCGGTCGTGCTGCGCGGTCGGATGCCGACGACGACGCCACCGGCGCGTTCGGTGTAGATGGGCGGATGGCGCAAATCGTTGGGATCGCATGGCCCAAATACATATCGATCGGCGAGAGCGGCGACGGTTTCGTTGAGCGCAATGCCCGCATTGTTGACGATGACGACGGCATCGATGAGCTGTTCGAGATCGCGGACTTGGTGCGTCGAAATCATGATGGCGCGGTCGAATCGCGGTAATTCGTCGAGCATCGTGCGGAAGACGCGTTTGCTCGTAATATCGAGCCCGTTTGTCGGTTCATCCATGAGCAGAATCTTCGTATTGAGTGCGAAGGCGTATGCGATCATGGCTTTTTTGCGCTGCCCCAAGCTCATCGACGATATGCGTTGGCCTTTTGGAATTTCGAACATATCGACGTAGCGACAGAGATCTTGATGCGAATAATTCGGATAAAACGCGCCGTATCGACGTGCATAGGCGAATAGATCGATGTTTGGCATGTCCATGTCTTCGGGGATGAGCGCCAATTGGCTCAAGAGGGAAGGCGAACGATCGATGGGGGTTTCGCCTAAAACTCGAATTTTCCCCGATTCAATGGAATTTGCACCGCATATCATTCGAAATAGCGTGCTTTTTCCTATGCCGTTTTTGCCGAATAAGCCGTAGATATGCCCCGGTACGAGGTGGAGAGAGACGCCTTCGAAGACGCGCATTCTCTTCCCGGGGTAGCGAAAGTTGACGTTATCGATGTCGATCAAAACGGGATCTCCTATGTTATCAAGGTAGAAGATGGACGATGATGAATGGGGCTAGATTTCGAAGCCTTCGGCGAAGGCGACTGCTGAATCTTCGCTATACGAAGCAGTTGGTGCAATATTGAGCAATAAATAGACGTTATTTGGCGTAAAATACCAGATCGTTTTGCCCGTGGAGCTCTTTTGGGTGACGTCGAAGTTGCACATAACGATTTTGACTTCGCCGTCGGCCAGGTCGCGGCAGCGGATAGATTGGGCATCGATAGCCGAGAGATTGCCGTAGATATACGATTTTCGCATATCGGGCGACGTATAGAGTTGGCTTTGATCGTCGTCGTAATCTCGGACGCGGACGTCGAATTGCCCGAACAAGTGGTGCATCGACGTATAGATGCGCCAGCCGGAGTCTTCGGAATAGAGCGGAACGCGAGGAAATTTGGCGGCGAAGCCGTCTTTTTTGTAGACGAAACGCCTCCATTGGCCAGGGTTCGACGACTCGACTGTTTCGCGAACCGTTCCTTCGATACTCGCGTCGGGATGGTAGAAATTCTGGATGATGAAATCGTCGATCGATTTTTGAACGGTGATGAAGATGGGAACGAGGTCGATTTTCCAACTATCACCTTGGTGATAGAACCCGATTCGAGCCCATAGTTTATCGCGAAACGATCCAGAGGTGAGGAAATCGGCGAGGACGTATTCTTGGCCGTCGCGGTCGTAGAGTTGCAAATCGTCGATGCTGGCCGATTGCATCGATTGGTAACCGATCCAACCTTGATCGAAGGCAGTTTCGTATAATTTGATGGGGGTAGCTTGAGCGATGAATTGGGGCGAGAGTCGTTGCGCCATGATATCGACGTTTGTGCGCACCGAGGTGGGGATTCGGTCTTCGAGGGCTTTATAGTTATCGGGCTGAAAGACTTTGAGTTTGAGGGTTTCGAGGATATTGGCGTAGTAATCGAGCGATTCACGAGCGAGCATAGCCGAGGCAGTTTTGCCGTCGTATCGCCCAATGGCGCGTTTAAATTCGTCGAAAGTCTTTCGCACGTCGCTTGCGCGTTCGGGGTCGAGTTTGCCTTTGTGGATCGATTTATCGAGCAGTTTTGGGGCTTCGTATGGCGTGTTTTGGGTGCTATCGATAGTCGTCGTTTGCGGGGCTTGATTTGGCGACGAGCTATTGCTCGACTTATTTGGATCACAGCCGAAACACGCGACGATCGCCACGGCACAAATCACGTTGAGAACACATTTCATCGGATACTCCCGAGCGAACGTTTGGCGCCACGGTTGCGGCGCCGATGAACCGAAATCGATTGAAGATCAACGGAAATCGGTCGAAGATCAACCAAAATAGTGGAAGGCATAGAGCCCTTGATGCGCGGCGGCGGCTTTCGACCAGATCGCGGCGAGCATGGCAAAAGCGTTGAGATCGTCGACGTCGAGCCGCGAAGAGCGATGGAGCGGGCGCACGAGGGGTTTGCCACACAAGATATCGTCGTGAGCCGTTTGGTATGCCTTGTCGAATCGAATGCGTTGCCGGATTTGCATGAGGAAATCGCAGGGCAAGCGATCGTCGTCGTCGAAAGCGTGGTGAATCTCGTCGTAGAGCTTTCGATGTTGGGCATAGAGCAAATCGATGAATAGGGCTTCGCAGAGGCATTTTTGGAGTCTTTGCCACATGATATCGACGTGGGCTGCATCGAGGCGAGCAAAACAATGCGAAACGCAAAGGGCTTCGTCGAAGACGATGTGTTTGAGATTGAAGACGCGATCGGGATCGAAACCGATCCATGGAAAGCTCATGCCATGGGCGAAATCGTAGAGATCGCGACACGATGCCCTATTGCGATCGCCGCAAATGCCGGCGCCTAGCGTCGGATTGAGGATCGAATCGACGCCGCGCAAAAATCGCGTTTGGCGCATATCGAATCCGCAGCAGGAATCGGCTTGCGCGTCGACCCGATCGTCGCTTCGATCGGTCGTTTGTTCCGAAAATTGCGCTTCGATTTGTTCGGGCGAATCGCTTGGCAAGAGGAGATGGCGCATGGTGCGGCTATCGCATACGAAAGCCATGCACATTTGACTTCGCCAATACGTGCACAAACCTTGTATTTCGACGCGTTCGCGCGTTCGTCGTTTGAGCTCTGTCAAGCTCTCGATGTAGTACAAATAGCGCTGACAAATATCGTCGAGTTTTCGGAATTTGGCGTAATCTTCGCGTGCGGCAATGGCCGAGACGACGCTCTCGGCGAGCATTCGCAAGCCCGTTTCTTCGTCTTCGAGGGCAAAAGCTTGGAAGGCGGGTTCGATGAGTTGCGTATAGATTTCGTCGTCGAGAATGCCCATTCTCGTGTGCAAATCCATCGGGGGCAAAGATTCGCATCGTTCGACAGGTGCGGTGACTTCGGCATTGGCATCGCCTTGAACTTGGGGATCGGGCGAATTTTGGGGCTTTTGCGCTTGTTTTGGGTGGTTTGCCCCTTTCGACGTTGCCTTTTGCAACGCCTTAGAACGATTTTTTTTCGCGTTTTTCGCCATCATAGCCCCTTGGTAAGTCTGCCCCAACCGCACCATACGCATCACGCGCATGCGGCACGTATGTGCGGCATGCGTTTTGGCAAAACGACTGCGATTAAGCGAATAATTTCATATTGTCGATGAGCCGAACCGAACCGAAGCGCACGGCCATGAGCATGAGCGGACGCGATCCAGCATCGTCGGTCGAGATATCGAGTGTATCGGCATCGGCGATAGAAATATAATCGATTTTTGCATCGGGCTGTAGATCGATTTCGCTTTGCGCCGTTGCAATGAGCTTTTGCACGCTACGCTCGCCCGCCAAATAGCTATCGCGAGCCATTTCTAGACCGCGATGGAGGGCTAGGGCTTCGATGCGAGACGCGGGCGTGAGCCGTACATTTCGCGACGAAAGGGCGAGTCCGTCGGCTTCGCGAACGATGGGCATGCCGATGATTTCGCACGGAGACCCCAAATCGGCGACCATGCGGCGCAAAATGGTGAGCTGTTGGTAATCTTTTTCGCCAAAGAAGGCGTAATCGGCGCGAGAAATCATGAGCAATTTGGTGACGACAGTCGCCACGCCGCGAAAATGACCGGGGCGCGATGCGCCGCACAAAATCGTGCCCAATCGAGAAACCTCGACCCAAGTCGAATCTTGCCCATTGGGATAGAGCATCGCGACATCGGGAATGAATAAAACATCGGCACCGCAGGCGGCACAAAGCGCCAAATCGGCGGCTTCGTCGCGTGGATACGTGGCATAATCTTCGGTCGGACCGAATTGCGTGGGATTGACGAAATCGCTCACGACGACGAAGTCGCACTTTGCGCGCGCGGCGCGAATGAGCGAAGCGTGACCTTCGTGCAAATAGCCCATCGTCGGGACGAGCCCGACGGTTTTGCCCTCGGCGATCGCCGATCGCGTCATCGAAGATAAGACCTTAGAATCGCGAATAATTCGCGTATCATGACTATTCATTGAATCCGATACAACTCCAATCAGAAATCTGAAATATCGTGCACAAGATGGCGACTTGGCACCGATGCGCCGCCACGCGTGCGGCGCGAAATCATTTTGATCAGTGGTAGCTTTCGCTATCGCTCGGAAATGTGCCCGCCTCGACTTCTGCGGCATATTGGCGCAAAGCGTCGGTAATCGTTTCGGCGAGTGAGGCAAATTTTCTGACAAATTTAGGCTTTTTGGCCGCCGTCATGCCGAGGCAATCTTGCAAGACGAGGACTTGCCCAGCCGTATCGGGGCCCGCCCCGATTCCGACGACGGGGATATCGAGGGCATCTTGTACGCGCTTTGCCAAATCGCGCGGAACGCATTCCAGGACGAGCGAGAAGGCGCCGGCTTGGGCAAGAGCGAGGGCGTCGTTGTAGAGCGTTTCGGCATCGTCGCCTTTGCCTTGGACTCTATAGCCCGACAAGACGTTGACCGATTGCGGCGTAAGGCCGAGATGCCCCATGACGGGGACGCCTGCATCGACTAATCGCCGCACGACGCCCAGAACTCGGCTTCCACCTTCGAGTTTAACGGCATGAGCGCCCGTTTCTTTGAGGATCCGAATGCCGTTGCGAACGCCGTCTTCGTCGCTAACTTGGTAGCTTCCAAACGGCATATCGACGACGACAAAGGGCGATGAACACCCGCGCATGACGCAACGCGCGTGATAAATGACGTCATCGACGGTGACGCCAAGCGTCGAACTGCCACCTTGCATGACGTTGCCGAGGCTATCGCCGACGAGGATCATATCGATACCGGCGGCATCGACGAGCGACGCAAACGTCGCGTCGTATGTCGTGATCATCGATATCTTTTTGCCTTCTGCTTTTTTTGCCCATAGCTGGGCGATTGTCATAGACATGATATCCGTTCCATGGGTGATGATGTATTAAAAATTCAACAAATGGCCGCTTTTGACTTGTTTTGTGCGAAGATATCGGTCGTTGAATGCATTTGGTTCGATGACGATCGGTTCTCGCCCGACGACTTCGATGCCGCAGGCACGAAGGCCATCGATTTTTCGAGGGTTATTCGTGTAGAGATCGATAGATCCGACGCCCAGAGTTCGTAGCATTTCGGCGGCTGTATCATAGGAACGCAAATCGTCGTCGTAGCCCAGATGGACGTTTGCATCGACGGTATCGTATCCTTGTTCTTGGAGCCGATAGGCGGCGACTTTATTGGCGATGCCGATGCCGCGACCTTCTTGGCGCATGTAGAGGATGATGGCTTCGGGGAGCTCGGCGAAATGGCGTTGTGCGGCTTCGAGTTGCTGACGGCAATCGCAACGCAAGGAGTGGAAGACGTCGCCCGTCAGGCATTCGCTGTGAACGCGCACGGGAACGTTGAAACGCCCTTTGACATTACCGCGAACGAGGGCGACGTCGTCGAGCCGAACGCCATCGCGTCGGAATGCGACGATTTGAAACTCCCCAAATTGCGTAGGCAAATCGGCTTGGGCAAATATTTCTAGCGCCTGTGGCGCATCACTTGTCATGATGTAAACCTCGCTATGGACTTCGTATAGATGACTTCAGCGACGCGAAGTCGAACCGTCGCAGTGACGGTTTTGCGCGCCCGATCTAATCACTCCCCACTATTTTGCAAGCATTTTGCGCATAATCTTTTATCGATAGCAGTTCGATGGCTCGAAATTGCGTCGCTTTTCGAGATGCGCGACGCGCATGGGAATGCCTCGAGCAAGCCATCGAAAAAGCGCGGTGTATGCGCGCAACGCAGTGAGCACATAGCCGCGCCGGGAGCGCGTATTGCCCGAGAGGGCAATAGCGCAACGGCGAAGGCGTATTGCCCCCATGGGCAATAGCCGAGCCCCAAAACAGGCAAGATTTTGCATCGTTCGATAATGGCGGATAATGGCGAGTCAACACTGCGACGCCGTGAAATATTCCCGCGCGACGAAAAAATGCGCATCGATGCGTGAAAATGTTGAATAATTATGCGAAAATGGCGTAGTGCGGAAGTTTGGAATGTGAATGGATATTCATGGACCAAAGACGTTGATGCGATAAAAATGCCTTTCGATCTTGATTTTGGGTCGTTCATCGCTCAAAAAGCGGATCGCAACATTGCATCGCAAAGGCGTCATTGCTTTTTGCAAACCATTTGGCTTATCTAAGCATAAGGAAAAAAAAGATGAAGAAGACGTGGTTATTAGCTTTACTCGTAGGGTTTTCGGCGCTGTCGGTTTCGTGTTCAGACGATGCGGGCGACGAATCCAACCGAGGCGAACAAGACCAACCCCAAGGTGATGCGACGTATGCATTGACGTGCGTCAATCCCGATTGCAAGATGAGCCTCGAGCAGGGCAAGACGGGCATCGTCATCATGAAGATCGCGAAGACAGTTGGCACAGAGGCTCCCGTGGCGGCTTCGGGCGTCAACATCTCGGTGGCGAAGACGGATTCGCTCGTCAAGCTCCAAGCGCAAGACTCGACTTCTGTCGAGCTCGTTTCGGATACATCCGGCATGGTGACGTTGATCGTCACGGCCGATGCCGAAAAAGAAGGCGTCGAAGCATTGACTTTCGCGAGCAAAACCGATGGCATTTCGTTCGAACCAGTGAAGTTCGAAGTCACCGTCGTCAAAGCGACTGTCGCAGAACCCGACAATCCCAATCCCGGAGGCGACAACCCCGGCCAAGAAGGCGAAAAGAAGACCGTCGACGTCGATTACAAAGGCAAACTCACCTATGCTGGCGAAATCGAGGCGTTTAGCAACGGCGAAGTCTTCTTACTCGAAGGAAAGACGTGTGCCCAAGTCGCGCCAACGGGGATGAGCGCCTCCGAAATCGCCAAGATTAGCGCGTCCAATGCGCCCTCTGCCAGTGCCGACAGCGATGTCCTCACCCACGAATACGGCATCAAGGTGACCGAGATCGAAGAAGACATCAAGACGTATGCCGCCGTCGCTCGCGTCAAGGCAAACGACGTCTTTGCCGCCTACGGTTGTACCGACGGCGTGATGCGCGACAAAGCTAATTTCACCGTCGCGCTCGAAGATGCGTTTAACGATGTCACGCCCGAACCCACTCCCGAAACGACCGTGCGCTACGACGGCAACTATCGCCTGCGTAGCCAATTCAACGCCCTCACGCTCTTGCCCCACGCCGATAAAGTCGACGGAAAACCCGTTTTGTTCAAAGACATGTTGGCAGGCGACTGGATCGAATTCGCCCTCGATTTCTTGAGCAACCCCGAAAAAGAAATCACGAGCATCATCTCCGACCAGCTCGTGCCGCTCTTGCTCCAAGGCGACTGGCTCAAAAAACTGCTCACACAGCTCGGGTTTGGCGGCGTTGCCGATAGCATGCCCAAATTGATCCAAACCCTCATCAATTCGTTCGGCATCAATACGATCATCGAAGACTTGCTCAAAGAATTGACGGGGCAATTGCCTTGGTGGGGCACGGCGACCGATGCCGTGAAGATGTTCGACGACCTCGCAACCAACTTCACGCTCGATGGCCAATTCGTCATCAATACGGCCGATCTCGACGAAAATGACAAGATTGCAGGTATCGGGCACTCCTACGATGCTCTACTCTACAACAACGCAGCATTTGACAAGTGCTATGTGGGCTCAGACTCTAACGAAAAGACGACCGATGGCAAGACGATTTGCCGCATTCCGTTGGCATCGCTCGACACCAATTCGTCAGTGCGTGGCACGTTCACGGCTAGCTTCAATAAATCTGCCGAAACCGATCCCTTACCAACGAAATCCGATATCGCATCGCACACGCTACAACTCGCCTATGGCAAGCTCATCTATGCGACGTTGTTGCAGACGATCCCCATGTTCATCAAGCCCGAAGATGGCGCAGAAGTGCCCAATACTCTGGGCAGAGTGTTGGAATACTACATCGGCTATGGCTTGAAGACGCTTTGGAATAAAGACGAAGCGCACAAGGATAACCTAGTCACGAAGTCGTACTGCGGAGGTATTAGCGAGTATGTCATGAAGCTCCTCGAAGAAAAGGCGCAGTCGGTTCACAAAATTATCGCTGGCGTCGGTGGTGAGAGCCTGCTCACCGCGTTCTGTGGACAAGGCGTAGCGGCTCTCGATAAACTCATCGATACCCAACTCGATAAACTCACAGTTTCGAACGAAAAGGTTAGCTTCACTTCGCAGGATTGCATCATCACCTACACCCCCAGTCAGTCGACACCGACTGTCTCTGCGCTCACTTCGTTTGGTCAAAAACAAGTCTGGGGCGCTACGACCGACAATCGTTGCACATGGCGCGTAAGCGTCGCCGATGGCAAGTATGTCTACGGCAAGTTCTGGGCTGAACGCAATTAATCAACGGCAACGTCGCTTCGATCGCAAAAGCCATGGTGTTTTAGACGCCGTGGCTTTTTTTGTTTCGTCGGTTTTTTATCAGGGCTACCGCATTGACTTTTTACGTTGAAACATCATGGCAGGGGATATAATAAACCCGTCTATTCTCCCTCTCCATTCATGGAAAGGGAGTGGCCGATAGGCCGGGGGTGAGGTCAGGGAGTGGGGCGAGAGGAGAAGCCCGTCTATTCCCCCTCTCCATTCAAGGAGAGGGGGGGCGATAGGCTGGGGGTGAGGTCAGGGAGCCCCCCAACAAAACCGCGAGGAATGACTATGGGAATGCAAGCACAAAGCGGCGCAATGGCCGATATCAACGTGACACCGCTCGTCGACGTCATGCTCGTCATGCTCATCATATTTATGGTGGCGGCGCCCGTCATGGAAAAAGCGCGTTCCCAAAAAGAGCTCGAAGAAAACCGCGACAAACAGCAACGACTCGTCGCTCTCAATTTGCCTGCGCTCGACAATTCCCAAGCCACGGCAAATCAATCACAAACGCTCACATTGAAAATCGACCAAAATTTCGTCGTTTCATTTGAAGGAAAAACGGTTTCGGATTGTTCCAAATATCGAGATGCCATCGACAAACGCCAATGGACGCGATGTTTCGATGAGGTCGAGGGAGCTATTCGAGCCAATGAAGATGCTAAAGAATCTGGTATCATTGTCGATGCAGATCCGAGCATAAAATTCGGATTCGTCGTCGGAATTATGCATCGCATGCACAAAGCCAACATCGAAAAAGTCTCGATGTTCCCCAAGACGACCGCGACGTCATCGTAGCACGATAAAAACGACGGCATTTTAGATGCAATTGTGCTAGACAACGCGCGTTTTGATGGCACGAACGACGATGTTGACCGAAAGGAGCTTTTTCGTGCAGATGATATCGAAAATAAAGGACTTCATCGGGGCAATGGCTTTGGCAGCGGTATGCGCCACCTCGTATGCGCCCGAGGCGACAGCCGAAACGATAACGCTAGAACGCGCCTATGAATTGGCGCACGCCAATAGCCCACAGATCGAAGCCCAAGGCTATGCGCGCGATGCAGCTCAAGCACAAGTCTCAGAAGCAAAATACTATTGGGCACCAAAATTTGCCCTCAAATCGCAATTCGGACCGATGCCCAAATCCAAAGATATTAGAAGCTCGGAAAACGATATATGGGACAATTTCTTCGATTCATGGGGATTTACGACGCGGAACTCGCTCGAATTCTGGTTGCCGCTCTTCACGTCGACAAAGGTGTATCAGACGCATCAGTTGGCAAAGATCGGGCTCGAAGTCGAAGAATTGCGCGTTCAAAATGAAATTCTCAACGTCGAATACGACGTCGCAAGGGCTTATTACGGGTTGCAACTGGCCACTGCCGCCGCCGACGTCGTCGCCGAAGCCGAAAAATACGTCGATCAAGTCGAAACGCAATATCGGAAATTGCTCGAATCGGGGTCGGAATCTGTCAAAGATACCGACCAATACCGCATCGATATCGCCAAAGCAAACGTCTACAGGCTCAAGAATACGATCGACGCAAAGCGCACTTATGCCGAAAAAGCGCTCCGCGTCCATACGCGGCTCGAAGGCCCATTCGAAATCGAAGCGATGGATTTCGACAACGCCAAAGAAGAGCTCCAATCCCAAGACGAAGTCCTCGATTTGGCGCGCGCAAACCGTGGCGATCTCAAATTACTCGACGCAAGCGTCCGAGCCGCCGATAAACAGGCGCATATCGAATGGCTCAATTGGTGGCCCGATCTCGTACTCGTCGGCGAAGTCTACTACAAATTTAGCAATGCCGTCCCAAAACTAGAAGAAAAGAACTTTTATATCAAAGACAGCTATAACGGGCGCGGATTCGGCCTCGGCTTTATGATCAAGTGGGATCTCGATCCCGTGAGACAAGTCTTCAAAGTCCGACAAGCCGATGCAAAAGCCGAAAGAACGCGAGCACAACGAGAACTCGCCATTTCGGGCATCGAACTCGAAGTCACCGAGCAATATCAAAATACAGCGACGGCCCTCGCTAATATCGCCATCACGTATCAGTCGCGAAGATCGGCAAAGCGATTCCTCACCAAAGCTCTGTTCGACTACGAAGCAGGCGACGGCGATGTCGGCGATATGATTTCGGCGCTTACGACGTTTATCGAACAACGATCGATGTATTTGCAGGCGCTACACGATTATCGAATTGCCCTCGTCAAATTGCAAAAAGTCACGGGCGTCGCAACGGCAGATACTCTCCTGAAACAATAATGCTCCAACTCATCTTTAGTATTTTGGCGCTTTTCGTCGGCGTCGCGCTATGCGCATCGATACAAAAGCGCCCTTCGTGGCTCTCGTTTTTCGACGCCTTTGTCGTCGTCTCGATCGTCGGGCTCGTCTTATTCCACATCGTTCCACATTGCCTCGAAGATTCGGGGATCTTGGGCATGGCGACGATTGCCATCGGCTTTGGCATTCCCGCTCTCGTCCACCAACGTTCCCATCGCCACGAACACGATGCCAACTGCTCGGGCGAACACGACAACGAAAAAAAGAGCAAATTTGCACAATACGCCATGATGGCTGCCATCGTCGTCGGCATGTGTGCACATACGATACTCGACGGCATCGGACTCTCAATGAGCGACATGGGCGACGACGTCGGCGCGGCTGGCAATTTGCTCAGCATCAGCGTCTTATTTCATCGATTGCCCGTCGGCGTCTTCCTCAGCCTCATGCTCGTGCCGAGAATCGGCACGCGTAAGACTTGGGCCATCGCGGCGACGATGGCGCTTTCGACGGTCTTGGGCTACGGACTCGGGCACTTTGCCCTCCCCCATCTCGGCATGACGATTCTCAACCTCGTCCAAGGGCTCATCGCCGGCATGTTGCTACACGTCGTCTTTCACAACGTCTCGGTCGGTGGCGCTCGCGAATTCCGCTACGCAAAGGGCATTGGCGCATTATTGGGTATCGCCGCCTTCGCCTTCATGACGTGGATTGTCCCCGTTCATGCCCATCAACACGCCTCACCGCTCGATCTCTGGATCGGGCTATTCTACGATGCCGCCCCCATTTGGGCGCTTTTCGCCGCCATCCTCGCTCTCGGCTATGGGCTCAAACGCCACAAAAACGAAAAGATAGCCCTATTGGGCAATCACATTTGCCAATACCTCGACCCACAACAACGCCCCGTTGCCGCAGGCGGTGCCCCACACATATTCTGCGCAACCGGCTTCGCCGCGATCTTTGCCCTGTTCGATACTTGCTTCGCGGCAACTTGGTGGATTGCAGTCGCAGCGGCAGTCATCCTGTCGTATCTCTTGCTCCCCGTCCGCGTCGAATGCTCGATGTGCGAGCGCATCGGGCACTGCGATACCGAAAAATCTTTTGCCTCCTGGACGATGACCAGCTTCGGCACGCTCGCAGGAATCCTCCTCATCGCCTCGATTATCCCGTTTTTCGTCGCCCCTCTGACCGAGTCCCTTGCACATCTATCGCCGCTGGCTACGAGCGCCATCCTCACGACGTTCTCGATCGTCTATCTCGGATTCCACGGCTATATGGCGATGCGACGTCACGGAACACATACCGATTTCATCGGCTACCACGCGCATATCATCATCATGTTTTCGATATTATGCGTATTCAATTTCGGAGAATTCGGATTTCATCGACTTTTATTCGTCGCCCTCATCGCCGCCTACGGCATCGCATTCCTGAGCTATTCCGAGTCGCCATTGGCCATTCCAAGCGACCAACAACGCCAAGCCAAATCTTCGATCAAGTTCGCCGCCGCACTAACCGTCGCTCTTGCCCTATTCGTCGCCATCGGCCTCCAAACACACGACGAAAACCGTGCGGCGTTTATCGAAGCCATTGCACCCGACGTCGCCTCGGCCATGATTCACCACGAACACGAACTCGATTCACATCACGAACACATTCCCGAACTCGATTCACATCACGAACACATTCCCGAACTCGATTCACACCACGAACACATTCCCGAACTCGATTCACATCACGAACACATTCCCGAACTCGATTCACATCACGAACACATTCCCGAACTCGATTCACATTCCGAACACGGGCTTTCGTCGATATTCCTCCCACACGTCGCATGGGATGTGTTCCACCTAGCCCTATTTGTCGTTTTCATGCTAACAGGGCTATACTGGGTTTTCCGCGTCGGACCGCGCGATTTATTCCGCGCCAAATCAAAACACCATCACCACGATGTCGAGGCATGACTTTTACCATGACGAGAAACAGCACATTATCGATTATCATCACTTCATCTATCATCGGTACATCGCTCTTCGCTGCGACGGCTTGCACCAAAAGAACCGAGCCATCGACACAAGACGCCCTGCAACTCCTCGTCATTTCGCAAATCGATTTCAATCGAAGCCATCAACTCGCTTGTGCCAAAAATGCCGATTGCTCTATGCCACTCGTCTGCACATCGGGATTGTGCCAAATTCCCCCCTCCATCACGAATAAAGTCGACGATGCGACCCCAAAACTCGCTTTTTCTACGGGCGACGACGCACACAGCGTCTACGTCGAAATCGCCTCCGACGACTACAGCCGTCAAAGGGGCATGATGAACAGAAAATCATGCCACCCCGATTGGGGGATGCTATTCATATTCCCCAACGAACTGCGCCGTTCTTTCTGGATGAGCCACACCTATCTACCACTCGACATCGTCTTCATCGATAAAGATGGCACCGTGTCGAATTTCTACAAAAATGCAAAACCCCTCGACGAAAGACCGCGATATACGTCAAATAAGCGCGTCCGATACGTCCTGGAACTACCCGCCGGAAGCATCGAACGATTCGGTATCGACAATTCGACGACTTTCGACACAACACAATTTAACCAATATAAAGCCGAATAATGCCCGCGCCATTTAGCTCCCCCATCGCCCCCAGCTCTACCGATGTGGCGATGGGGCTGGAATTCGCCAGCGGGCCATGGGGGCTATCCCCAGCAATCGTGAGGAGCTCGAATCCCTATGCCATTCCAATTCCGCTTCAAACTCTCCGCAAACCCCATCGACCCGCAACAAAACGCCTCGAGCAACCTCTCGATACAGCTCGATCAAGTCGCACCATGCGTCGTCGAACACTTCACGACACAAGCACAACTCGCTCTCGTCGCCAATACACACGCCGTCAATCCGTCGAAGCGAAGCGCAAAGTTTGCCATCGATGAAAATACAACTGCACGACTCGTCGTCGAATTATCTTCGATTAAAAACGAGCTCTATCTCGACAAACTCGATTTATCGTTTTCAAAACCGATTCGACTCCTCAACATCTTCACGACACTCGATCAACTCGCCGCTCTCTACGAAACACCTGCCCCTACACCCTCCTCCGACGACGACGAAAACGACTCCAGCGAGATTTCCGATCTCGGCGCAAAACTCGCCAATAGCGAATTTTTTACAAAAGCTAACGCACTAATCGAATCTAATGCAGAAAAACTACGAGTAGGTGCAAAAAAATACGCCGACCGCGTCTCCGATTCGAGCGCTTGGAAATTCCTCAAAGATGCCGCCGAGCGGAGTGGACTCAGTTCCAGCTTCGAAAAATCGAAAGAATACTCCAAAGAACTCTTCGAACGCGGACGCGAATCGGTCGAAACTGCACTCGATAACGCCCTGCAAAGCGTCGAACTCTCGGCTCTACAAATCTCTCGACATATCAAACGCGATGCCTCGGGTCACGTCGTCCTCGAAGTCGACAAAAACGACGAACTCATCTTCACCATGTCGGGCGAAGTCGCACTCAATTCGAAGATCAAACACGCCTTCTCCGAATACAAAATTCCAAGCCTCCTCGTGCCCACGTTCAGCCCAAATCTGCGCATTCTCATCGATCAATTTTGCCTCGACCGCGATCAAGGCGGAAACCTCTCGCGCACCGTCTTGGGCATGATCGATACGATCGCCGGCACGTGTAACGCCGATCTCATCGCCAACGACTGGCCCATCGCCATTGCGACGCGCCAAGGTTGGCGCGCCGATGCTTTCCTCGACTCCCACGGCCGCGCCCAAGGGCACGCACGATATGCCTTCAAACGCGCCAACGACCATTTCGATGCCGACTTGCGCGCCGATATCGCCTATTGCGACAAATCAGGACACCAACGACACGTCGATTTCGAATTATCTTCAAATATCGACCCCGAAAAACTCATCCTATGCGCCCATGAGCTCAATGCCTCGTGGATGACGACGCCCATCGACGAGGGAAACGACATCGTCGGATCCATCAAACTCAATCCGTGTAGCCACTTCACCACGCCACATATCGGCGTCCACGCCAAACATCCGTGGCTCAAAGACGAAGCGCGCGTTCAAATCGAAGACGTGCACACCGCCTTCTCGGGCAACATCACTTGGGGCATCGACATTGCCAATCACCAAATCTGCATACACGACCTCGATTTGACGACGCACGGCGAACTCAATCTCAAAAAATTCGGTGAATTTGCCCTGCGCGGACACGATATCGACATGCGAGCTGAATCGTGCCATTTCGATGCAACCCTGCGAAAATCCATCAACGCACCCATCGATATCCACGCCTCCATACAAGCCGCTTTCCACGTCCAAACACAAACCGACGCCACGACGATACCCGAGCTCGATCTCGTCACACCCATCGCAACCATAAACGCCGATGGCTTCGCCTATGCCACGTTTTCGTGCCAAATCGACCACTTCTTCGACGACACGATCTGCATCACTTTCGACAACTCGTCGCTCGACCTCGAAATGCACCACCTTTCCTATATCTGGAACCCGCTTTCGATATCGCAAAACGCCTCCTCGAACTTGTCGATCCGCATCCAAAGCGCACAATGCACCGTCGCTGGCCTCTCCGATTGCCATTTCTCGATTCACTACGACGCGCCGCAATCCCCTATCGTCGCCATGGGGTCAAACTCGGCACCACTCCTGCCCGCCGAACTCCTCGATTTCTCCATCGATGCCGATATCTCAAAACACGGCATTCTCACGTTCTCTAACGGCTCCGGATTCTACAACGCCACCTTCTTCAATACCCTACTCCAACCCAACTCCGAACGCGATCACTGGGCAAATATCGTCAAACACGAACCCCTCTTCAAACACATCCTCGACATCGCACGCGTCGTCATCTTCCCCTATATCGACGGCGCCGACGACTTCTGCTCCCACGTCGGCGATTGGATACAGCGATGCATCGACGAAGACATCTTCTCCGTCTCCGACCTCATCCATCCACCCACCCTCGCACATGCCATCTCGCTACTTCTCTTCGACGACGATTCCGCCACTGCCGAAATCTTGCCCTCCATCGAACGCATCATGCACGCCGATGGCATCGACAGATTCAAAATCGAAGAACTCCTCGAACGCGCCTATCCCAACGCAAATCTCGATAACATCGGCCGCATCCTCAAATGGCTACATCACCTTTTCCAAACCGTCCCCTATATCGCCCCCGATCACACGGCATGCCCTCCGCTATGCGACGATCCGCGCTATAGCACCGATATCGAACCGCTCCCCGCGGCAAACGATATCTACGCCC
The DNA here is from genome assembly GCA_004554395.1 of Myxococcales bacterium. Lineage (GTDB taxonomy): Bacteria > Myxococcota_A > Bradymonadia > UBA4248 > UBA4248 > UBA4248. The sequence continues at coordinate 17,273 of SFMP01000043.1, forward strand.
CGACTTGGGCGCCGCAAACCGCCCAACGCATCTTAACCTATGCCGCCGGCCTCAACATCGCCCAAATCGAATGGATCATCGATCATAAATTCGACCAATTCCCGACGGCAAACCACATCGAAAAACTCCGCACGCTCCTCGATATCAAGCGAAAAATCGCCGACCTCGAAGTCCGCGAAGGCACGTTCATCGTCCAAGATTTCAATATCGCCGTCTTCTTGGGTACCCTACTCGACGCCGAAAAACAATACTGCGACAAAATCGGCATCGCCCCCGATAGCCCACATATCGCCAACGTCTTCCGCTCATGGCTCGCGCCCATCGATGTCGCCACGCTCCTCACGGCGTGTATCTCGAGCCGATATATCGGCTTCTGCGTACAGGTCAATCAGGCGCGACTCTTCGATTACCTACAGCGACGCGGCCCTCTCTTCGCCCGCGCCGTCTTCTACGAAATCGGACAACGAAATATCCGCGTACTCGCCAACATGCTCATGGGCTGGCTACGACAAGACCAATCCCTCATCAAAACGCCTATCGCTCGCGCTAAAAAACTCTCCGAACTCCTACAAGTCAGCCTCCCCGACGAAGACGACTACGCCCCTTGGAGCGGCACAAAACCCGCCTCCTACGTCGAAGCCATCTTCGACGCCGCACAAAAGATCAACGCGCAAAACGACGCCTATGTCGCCGCAAGGCTCAAACTCGAATCCTATCGAGATCGCACCGATAATTCACACGCCACCACCTCCGCCCAATACGCCGTCGATTCAAACCACGCCCAACAGCTCGCACACGCCATCGCCACATTGCGCAACGCCATCGACGACGCCCAATCCGCCACGCAACGGCTCTGCCCCGAGTCCTCGTCTTTTGGCGATATCTTCGACGCGCTCCCAGCCACGGCCATCGAATCGGCACAATCCGCTTGGAAATCCGCCATCGACGCCGCCAAATCTTTCGCCTCCGATGTCGAAGACCCATGGCAATATCGCGTCTTCAAAGACCTATGGGCTCGCGCCACCGACGCACTGCGCATCGCCTCGGTCTACGACGACCTCAAAAACGACAACGACGAAGTCCGACGATGGTTCTCCTATCGATACGAAGCGACATACCATCGCCCCCTCACATCGATAACAGACCTCACCCGCGCACAAACCTACAGCGCCATCATCGATTTGATTTACGCTTTCGACGACGACAAAACCGCTCTCCGACGCGATCCCATCGTCTGGTTCATGCCCGCCGCACCCGCCGGTACCGTCGATCTCACGCTCATCACCGCCATGGGCATCGTCACCAACGGCATCGCCGGTCACGAACTCGAAACCGTCTTCAAACGACTCGCTCTCACCCGGCATATTTCGACCATCCGAACCAACACCGGCACCATCAAACCACTCCAATACAACGCCGAACAAATCGATCGCGTCATCGCACAAGTCGACGGCCCATTCGCCATGATCGGCTACAGCCAAGGTTGCCCCAACATGATGAAAGCCGAAGCAAATCTCTACAACGGCACACCAAACCAAAGAAAATTGCTCGACAAACTCGTCTCTCGCAATTTCATTTGCTCCGCCTTCAACGGTTCACCACACGCCACGTGCGGCGTCGTCAAATACAAAAACGCCCTCGTCGAAGGCGAAGCCGTCCTCAAATCCTTCTCCTCTTCGCTCTCGCGCCCCCTCTATCGGCTCATCTTCGCACTCGTCAAACGAATCCTCGACACACCCATCATCAACGCCAGCCTCACGAGCGTCGAATCCATCTCCCCCGAAGGCCTCCTCGAACTCGCTCGCGACGCCCAATTCGCACCCCACGTCCCGAGCATCGAAGCCAGCGGCGCCACGCTCGACGTCCCCGAAGGACTCGTCCTCATGGCCAACCACTTCGAAAAACAAGCACACATCCCAAACGACTCCCAAATCGGCATAGATTGCGCCCACGCCTACCCCGTCTTCAACGAAAACGACACCACGCGACGACTCAAAGCACAAGCCATCTCGCCGCGACTGCTCAACATCCACCACTGGTCTCCCCTCGTCGAAGAAATCAAATTCATCGAATCGAAAAAAGACGTCCAATCATGCGCATACAAAGGACCAAAATCGCTCTTCGTCACGCCCTGGATCGACGCCCTAATTCTATTTGGCATTCTCAAAATTTGTGATTAAACTCCCCTCCGCCCACGGCGCCATAGCAATCGTGCTGCGCAAAATGATCACGACGATCAAGGATTACGATGACCAACCTCACTCCATCTCTCGAAGATTACCTCGAAACGATTTACCTCCTACAGCAAGGCACAAGCGAGGCTCGCGTGCGCGACATCGCCACCGCGCGCGACGTCAAGGCCTCCTCCGTCTCGCCCGCCCTCAAACGTCTCGCCGACATGGGCTACCTCTCATACATTCAACGAGAGTCCATCCGACTCACAGAAACCGGGAAAATCGCCGCTCGACGCATCTACGCACGACACGTCCTACTCTTCCAATTCTTCCACGACATCCTCGGCATGCCCGCCGACAAAGCCCGCGAAGAAGCATGCGGACTCGAACACGCACTCTCCGACGAAGGCATGGACCGTTTCGTACAATTCTTCGAATCCCGCTCACTCGTCCCCGACGCAAACGCCGACTCCTGCCCTAAACAATCGTGCGCCTGCACCTGCTGCCCCATCCACAAAACCATCCCACACACCACACTCGACAAAATCGCCGACGGCCACCCCGTCATCGTCGCGCAAATCCGCGCAAAAGGCGCAAAACGACAAGCCATCCTCGACATGGGCATTCTCCCAAACATCGCCCTCACCCGAACCGCCTCCACCGACAACGGCATCTGCGTCAACCTCAACAACCACACGCTCCACCTCACCCACGAGCAAGTCCACGCCATCGTCGTCATCGCACGCCACGACGCGTAATCCCGCACCACCCACACGAGGCACAACGCCGCCCGCACCACACATTCACAACTCTCCACACATTCACAACTCTTTTTGTCGAACGATTTGGGGCTCCGGCTATTGCCCTCTCGGGCAATACGCCTACGCTGTCGCGCTATTGCCCACAAGGGGCAATACGCGCTCCTAGAGGCTCCGGCTATTGCCCTCTCGGGCAATACGCCTACGCTGTCGCGCTATTGCCCACAAGGGGCAATACGCGCTCCTGGCGCGGCTATGTGCTCACTGCGTTGCGCGCATACGCCGCGCTTTTCTTTGCCCCCCCTTGACTTTTCCATTGCCATGTTTACGACTCGTCGCCGGCGAAGAAAAGTCGGCCGTTTTCCGTTCGCGATTATTGCGCCACTATCGCGCGATATTGCTTGACGAAATCGGCACTTTTCACTAGTTTGTCGCCGGCTTTGCGGCGTGAATTTTTTATTTTTTGCCTGCCGCAAAAGTCGTCTAATAACCTAAAGGAGTTGTGAACGACATGCTTGACAGATCCAAGTACAAAAACACTTATTTCTTCCACAAAGGCGTAAAATTCCCCGAATTTGAAGGCGTCTCCAAAGACGAACTCAAAGAATTGTTGGGTGGCAAAGGCTACGGCCTCTATTTGATGCACTGCGTCCTCGACATCCGTTGCCCGGTCGTCGTCAACGTTCCGACGTTCCATGCAAACGATCTCGAAAACGGCCACATGAAAAAAGCCCTTCAAGACGAAATCATGCAACGCCTCGAAGAAATGGAAAAAGTTTCTGGGAAGACGTTTGGCGACACGAAGAATCCCCTTCTCGTTTCCGCACGTTCTGGCGCCAAATACTCGATGCCAGGCATGATGGACACCATCTTGAACATCGGTCTCACCGACAAAATCGTCGACGCACTCGCCACGGGCGAACAAGCGCGTTTCTGGCTCGATAGCTACCGTCGTTTGCTCCAAATGTACGGCGACGTCGTCGAACAAATCAAAGACGAAAACGGCGAAGATCCGTTCGAAGAAACGCTCACGGAATTCAAAAAAGAAAAAGGCGCAAAGACCGACCTCGACCTTACCGCCGACGACTTGCGCGAACTCATCACCAAGTACAAAGCCATCTACGCCAAGTATGGCCATGAATTCCCGCAAGATCCGAAAAAACAAGTCATGGCTTCCGCCGAAGCCGTCTTCCGTTCCTGGAACAACGAACGCGCCATCTTCACGCGTAAATTGGAAGGCATCCCCGATAGCTTGGGCACCGCCGTCAACATTCAGGAAATGGTCTTTGGTAACCGCACGCCGCGTTCCGCCACGGGCGTTTACTTCACGCGCGACAAAGTCACCGGCATCAAACACGATATCCTCGACGGCACCGTCCTCTTCCAAGCTCAAGGCGAAGACGTCGTCGCCGGTATCCGCAACAGCCTACCCATCGAAGCCCTGCGCGATCACGCCGATCCCGCTTTCCACGCCATCTACGAAGAACTCAAAGCAACGGGCGACAAACTCGAACACAAATGCCGCGACATGCAAGATACCGAGTTCACGATCGAAGAAGTCAACGGCGTGCCGACGCTCTACTTCCTCCAGATCCGCGATGGCAAGCGTTCGGCTAAGGCTGAATCCGTGATCGCCTACAACCTCGTCAAAGAAGGCATCCTCACGAAAGAAGAAGCCATCTGCAAAGTGAACCCCGAACGTTTCGAAGAGCTCCTCTTCCCGCAGATCGAGCCGAAAGACCGCAAGGCCGCCACGATGATCGCCAAGGGTTCCGCTGCTTCCCCGGGCGCTGCCTGTGGTAAAGTCTGCTTCACGCAGGACGAAGCCCTTGCCGCCAAGGCCAACAAAGAAGATGCTATCCTCGTGACCGTCATGACGAGCCAGGAAGATGTCAAGGGCATGAAGGCCAGCCGTGGTATTCTGACCACCACCGGTACGAAGGTTTCCCACGCCGCCATCATGGCGACCGCATGGGGCATTCCTGCCGTCGTCGGTGCTTCCGAAATCACGATCGACAAAGCCGCCGGTACCTTCAGCTGCAACGGCCACACCGTAAAACGTGGTGATTACATCACGATTTCC
>SFMP01000044.1 GCA_004554395.1 Myxococcales bacterium
AACCTCTCGATCGCTGGAATACATCAAAGGTTACAAATATGGAAGGCGTGTTTTGGGAGGCTGAGAGTTTCGACCAACCGCTCAACAAGTGGGACGTCTCAAACGTCACTAACATGAAATCTATGTTTTGTGGCGCAACGCGTTTCGACCAACCTCTCGACAAGTGGAATGTATCAAATGTCGAGGACATGTACGGGATATTTGAGGATTCTGGACTAGCTGGAAGCCGCAATTATGACAACTTATTTTATGGTACGAATTCAGAGCACTGGAAGATTCATAGGAGAGGGCTTCGGTAAGATCAAGACTATCGATGTTTGAATTGCGTATGTGGATGCTGTGCGTCGCGTCCATCGCACTCAGAGCTCATACATTTGTCGCGATCGGTAATCCAATTTAACAAAGGCGAGGAGGGCGCGAACAGTGCGCTATTATCGAGAGTTTCCTCGTGGTGTTGTTCATTTGTGGAAAAAGCGAGCATACCAAATAGGGGGCGGAGCGAAGGGCGCGATGGGAGAGGATGGGTAAAGCCCGGGCGTTGCGGGCGCGGCGACTGAGCGCCCGCAGAGGGGGGAGCGGCGTATTGGCGTATGCCAATAGCCGCGCGGGGGGAGGCTTCCCCCCGTGACATCGAAAAACGAAGCGGGAGAATTGCCAAACTGGACGGTGGCAACAAGAGAATCGAAAAACGAAGCGGGAGAATTGCCAAAGAGGGCGGTGGCAACAAGAGAATCGAAAAACGAAGCGGGAGAATTGCCAAACTGGACGGTGGCAACAAGAGAATCGAAAAACAAAGAGGAAGAATTGCCAAGCAGGGCGGTGCAAAAAGAAGCGGTGGCATAAAAAAGAAGCGGAGGAGGAGAAAAAACTTGACCTCGTGGAGGCGGTGTCTAACCTCGCGCGCGGTTTGCCATGACGTTGCGAAAGGCGTCTGGCCACGGTGATTTGAGTTAGGAAATGTCGAAAGATTACTACAAAATTTTAGAGATCGAGCGCACAGCCGATGATAAGGAAATTAAGAGAGCGTACCGCAAACTAGCCATGAAATGGCACCCGGACCACAATCCTGGCGATGCCGAGGCGGAATTGAAGTTCAAGGAGTGCTCGGAGGCGTATGAAGTGCTGAGCGACCCGCAGAAACGCGGGATTTACGATCAGTATGGTGAAGAGGGTTTGCGCGGGCAAGGTTATGCGGGGCCCAATATGGGCGACATCTTTAGCCATTTCCAAGATTTGTTTGGCGGCGGTTTTGGCGGTTTTGGCGGTTTTGAGAGCATATTTGGCGGCGGGCGCGCGGGCGGGCCTGTGCAGGGCGACCATTTGCGCTATGACCTCGAAATTACGCTCGAAGAAGCCGTGAAGGGGACGTCGCGCGATATCGTCATCGAGCGGCTCGAGACGTGCGATGAATGCCAGGGAACGGGTGCGGAGGCAGGTTCGAAGCGCGTGCAATGCCAGACGTGTCACGGGATGGGACGCGTTCAAATGCGACAAGGGATGTTTGCCGTTCAGACGACGTGCCCGCAATGCCACGGCGCTGGCACGAAGATCGAAAAGCCGTGCACAAAGTGCAAAGGCGAGGGGCGCGTGGAGAAGAAACGCACGGTGGCGGTGAAGATTCCCGCAGGCGTCGATGATGGGTCGCGATTGCGGTTGCGTGGCGAGGGCGAATCGGGGACACAGGGTGCCCCGTCGGGGGATCTTTACGTTTGCTTGGCGGTCAAACCGCATCCGTCGATTAAACGCGATGGGCTCGACCTCTATACCGAAAGACATATTCACGTGGCACAGGCCATTTTGGGGTGCGAAATCGAAGTCGAAACACTCGATGGGAAGCAAAAAGTTAGCGTCGAGGCGGGGACTCAGCCCGGCTCGCAGGTGCGAATCAAAGGCGCGGGCGTGCCAAAACTCGGATCGAATGCCAAAGGCGATTTCATCGTCGTGTTACTCGTCGATATACCGACGAAGATTTCCGACGCCGAACGCGAATGCATCGAATCGTTTGCAAAGTCACAAGAAGTCGAGTTTGCGCCGCAAAAGAGCATCTTCCAAAAGATTAAGGAAAAGTTTGAATCGTAATCGTTCGACACTTCGCAGGAATCGGAGTAGAATGATGGGCGTTTTAGGAGCGCCAATTGGGGAATTGTTTGAATCTGGGATTGTTTGAATTGCTCCCCATCGACACTTCGCTGGAATCGGAGTAGAATGAGTGTTTTCACGTCACCAATTGTGGTGATTTGGGTTATAGGAGACAAAAATGATTAGTTACAAAGACCTCGGGCTCGTCAATACGCGCGAATTGTTTGCCAAAGCCGTCAAAGGTGGCTATGCCATTCCCGCATTCAACTTCAACAATATGGAGCAAATGCAGGCCATTATCCAAGCTTGCGTCGAATGCAAATCGCCCGTCATCCTTCAGGTATCGGCCGGTGCTCGCAAGTACGCGAACCAGACGCTTTTGCGCTACATGGCACAAGGCGCCGTCGAATATGCGAAGGAGTTGGGGTATGCGATTCCCATTGTGCTCCACCTCGACCATGGCAATTCGTTTGAACTTTGCAAAGATTGCATCGATTCAGGGTTCTCGAGCGTGATGATCGACGGTTCGCACTTGCCGTATGAAGAAAACGTTGCATTGACGAAAAAAGTCGTCGAATACGCCCACCAACACGATGTGACCGTCGAAGGCGAACTCGGCGTTTTGGCTGGCGTCGAAGACGATGTCAAAGCCGAAGAACATACTTATACACGGCCCGAAGAAGTCGTCGATTTCGTGAGCCGCACTGGCGTCGATTCACTCGCCATTTCGATCGGAACGAGCCACGGTGCCTATAAGTTTAAGCCCGGTACGAATCCGAAAATTCGCCTCGATATCCTCGCCGAAATCGAAAAGCAAATCCCTGGCTTCCCCATCGTTTTGCACGGTTCGTCGTCGGTTCCGCAAGATTTGGTCGCTCAAATCAACCACTTTGGAGGAAAACTCAAAGACGCCATCGGCATCGACGAAGGTCAATTGCGCGAAGCCGCCAAGAGCGCCGTCTGCAAGATTAACATCGATTCCGACGGTCGCCTCGCCATGACCGCAGCCGTTCGCAAAGTCCTCTCCGAACACCCCGAAGAGTTCGATCCGCGCAAATACCTCGGTCCTGCTCGCGATGAACTCAAAAAGCTCTACATCCATAAGTGCCAAGTCGTCCTCGGATCTGCTGGCCAAGCGTAATTCGCGACTTTTGGTGGGGGACGAATTCCCCCACAATACATGTCAAGGCGATTGCACCGTGATGATGCCACGGTTCAATCGCTTTTTTTTGTTTTTTGCGAGGTGGAAGAGTCCCCCAGATGCCGCCCGCTAAGGCGATCTAGGGCGATGGGTTCGCGGCGTGACCGTTGAACCCGATCGCGCTCGGTCAAGTGTAAAGGATAATGGCGTAGAAGGGGGGGAGGCGGGGGAGCTTATTTGCAAGATTTGTTATCGTCGGTGCAGCCGTTTTCGCACGAAGTCATCGAGTTGACGTCGCGGATGTAGACGCGTTTGTCGCCGAGTTGTGTACAGACTGTTTTGAGCATGAGGGAGCCGATAGAAGTCGTGGCGCAGACGGAACTTTCGGATCCGAGGGTTGTGCACTCTTCGGCGCAAACCGATTCATTTTCTTGGTCGATACACATAAACCCCGTGGGGCAAGCATAGCTGGTCCAAATGCCGACCGTCGAGGTGAGGCTTTGTTCGGCGCAATAGACGACGGATTGATCGTGGCAAAATGCATCGGATTCCGTTGGGCAGGATTTTCCGAGGATGGCATCTGGCGGTGCGCATTTGCCGTCGACACATCCCGATGGGCAAACCTTTTCGGTTATCGAGCCGTCTTCGTTGCAAACGTTGAGCGTCGATGTATCTTTGCACGTGTTTTTCGTACAAGAGCATTGCCCACTTGGGCAGTCGTATGTGGCATTGGGGCAAAGGCCAGTGTTTTCGTTACACATGGCGTTGCACGTATATTGATCGCGCTGATAGAGATGAATCATCGTGCCATCGGTTGCGATGGTACAAGCTTCGGCGACGCTCATAAAATATGAGAAATACAGATCGAGCACGTTGACGCATTGATACGACGTGACGCCCGGTTTTTTGCATTCGCGGAGGCGTTCTTCTTCGCCGCGGCAAATGGCATTGCGGACGGGTTTATTGGTCCGATAGGCGGCTTTGACGTAGACGGCGCAACCGCCCATCGACGCGCAGTCGTTCTTTTCGACAGTTTTCTCGTAACCGCATTTGATTTCAATGTTTCCCGTATCGTCGCAATACTCTTGGAAAGTGCCCCAATCGCAAGAATCGCCGACTTTGAGTTCCATATTCGATTTGAGATAACAGAGCCCATGGCGGCAAAGCTCATCGCTTTTGCAATCGTCGTTTTTCGTACAAACGGCGATTTCGTTTCGCTGGACGCAGACTTTGTCGATGCACAATTCGCCGCTCCCAGGGCAATCGACATTGGAGGCGCAAGCCGTGGTGGCTGGCGCACAACGCCCATCGACGCACGTCATGTCGAGCTGTGCGCAATCGTCATTCGACTGACACGTCGTGTAACGCGGTTGGCATTTATCGTCGATACAATAGGCATGTTGACCACAAGATTGCTCGGTCGGCTTGCCGTCGTTGCACACGACGAGTGTATTGAGGTCTTTGCATGCGTTGGCAATGCACGCGCCGTTGGCGATGGCATCGTCGACGACGCAAGCCCCGGCACCATCTATCGTTTTGCACGTGCGCCCTGGGGCGCAATGGGCAGTGTATTCGTAGTCGTTTTCGCCGTCGAGATTGTCGCAAAAGACGAGTTTATCGGAGCCTTCACAACGCGGTAGTGCGCCATATTTGCAGGGCACGGGTTTGGGTACGCATGCGCCTTGGTAACAATAATAAGGGCAAGGCTCTTCGCGCGTCGTCATCGTCGTCTTATCGCATGCATAGAGCGTGACGGCGTCTTTGCACGCATCTTTGACACAGGGGACGCCGGAATCGTTGGATTTGCAAGCGCCATTTTCGCACCCCGAGGGGCAAACGCGTTCGGTTTGCGTGCCCGTATCGATATCGCACACGAGCAATGTCGTCGCGTCTCTGCATACGTGTTGGGTGCATTTCACGGGATCGCCTTTGCAAGCGCCATTTTCGCATCCCGAGGGGCAAACCTTCTCGGTTTGCGTGCCCGCATTGGTATCGCACACGAGCAATGTCGTCGCGTCTTTGCACGTGTTTTTTGTACACGTTTCAATCGGTGTAGAACTGCATGCGTCAGCGCGGCAACCGAATTGACAAGGCGTTTTGGTATATTCTCCTGTTTCTGTATTGCAGGCGAGCAAAGTCGTATCGGAAATGCACGTATCTCGTGTGCATTTCGTTGGGGCGACGATGGGTGCCTCGAGGCATTTGCCTTCGTGGCATCCATTGGTACATTTTTCGAGAGTCGTTTTGCCCGTAGAGGCATCGCAACGATATAGATGGATGGCATCGGCGCAGAAATCGGCACAAGGCGAAATGGGATCGACGGAATCGCTACATGCTGCCAAACACAACATCGCGCCGAGATAGAAGTAGAGCTGGGGAGTTTTCATGGAATCCTCTCATCACGTGAAAAACGTCTGCAATTGGGCAAAAAACCGCCCAAAATCGCATAGGATTCGGTCTTATAGCAAAATGTAGCCAAAAGACTGAATAAAATTCACACTTTTGGCTTCCAGCTGATGAATTGAGTGGCTATGCGAAAACGCCGATGGGCGGCGCATAGCAAAACGATGCATGGGGAAGATGAGATTGATTGGCTATGCGAAAACGCCGATGGGCGGCGCATAGCAAAACGATGCGCTTTGGATTAGAATTGTCCTTCGAGAGCGATCGTCTTTTGTTCGGCGTTGGCGTAGTTCGTCATCGTGACGTTCTTTTTATCGTCGATATTGACTTCGCCCAAGACAGTTCCGTCCGATTCGACGAGCATGCGATTGTCGCCAACGGCAGTGAATTTGAATACTTGGCCGTCGTCGCTACGGGCGGTAATCGTGCCATCGTCGTTGGGTGTGAAATCGAAATTCGAGCCGATAACGGGGTGACCGACGAAGAATTCGATCATGTTGATGACGAGCCAATCGGCGAACATGAAGAGCTCGTAGGCAGGAAGGATGGTGAAGCACCACATGACGAGTGTTTGGAGGAAGACGTTGCTACTGACGCCCTCGTTGACGTTGTAGAGAAAACGCGTTGCCGAGAAACTACCAAAACAACCGTTGAGAATGCCGCCCAAGACGACCGAACAAATCGCGACCTTAAGAAAACGTTTCATCGAAGGAATCCTTTGTTGGAATAAAAGGCAACACAGGCGCAATAAATACACAAATGGAACCAAACGCCCGCATTAAATTCGGTGTGTATGGCACAAGCCGACCATTTTTGAATTATATCAGCTTGTGCATGTAGGTTCAAGGGGCATAGACGAGAAAAAGACGCGAATTAGACGCGGACGAGGTCGACGACGATCGTGGGGAATCGTCCGATAGTCGCTTTGATGTATTTAGCGGCTTTATGTCGGACGATTTCTTCGAGGTCGCCGTGGTGAGCCGAGCTGGAGATAGTTCGGCGGAGCTCGTCGGGGAGTTCGTCGAACCAGCCATCGTTGACGCAGATTCCGATTGGATGGACGCGCAGATCCCCGACGAGTTCGTCGTTAGCGTTGATGGCACCGGCGACGATGAGCATGCCTTGATGCGCCATATTTTTCTTATCTTTCATGATGGTCGCGTCGATGCCATTGGGGCATTTTCCGACGACGCATCGCGGCGAAAGATCGGCGCAATCGCGGATTTCGTAGGAATCTTTGAACAAGACGATAGCTTGTCCTTCGTCGATAACTTCAGTCTTCATGTTTTGAGTGAGGTTTTGAGCGAGTTGCTCGTGCAAAGTCAATCGCCGCTGATCGCCGTGGATGGGGATGAAGATTTGCGGGTCGGTGAGTTCGATGAGCAATTCGAGCTCGCGCTGACATCCGTGCCCCGAGCTATGAAAAGTGAGGTCGGGACGATTGACGAGGCTCGCACCTTGTCGATAAAACCCGTTGATGATGGCGTCGACGCGTCGTTCGTTGCCGGGGATTTGTCGCGCCGAGTAGATGAGCGTATCGGTGGGGCGGAGTTTGATGATCGAGTGTTTGCCTTGCGAAATACGGAAGAGCGATGCCGTTTTTTCGCCCTGAGAACCGGCGACGACGAAGATGAGGTCGTCGGCTTTTTCGTCGATATCTTCTTCGCGGAGGATTTCGAGGTTCTGCGGCACTTTGATATAGCCGAGTTCGCGAGCCGTTGCGAGGTTTGTGAGTAGGGAACGTCCACAGAGAACGAGCTTTCGATTGGTATTGGCGGCGGCGAAGATGATCGATTGGAGTCGCCCGATATTCGAAGCAAAGAGCGTGATGAAGATGCGTCCTTGTGCGGCTTTAATACATTTTTGAATGTCGTTAAAGACGTCGAGTTCGCTCGTAATCGTTTCGTTATCGACTTCGACGTTGGTGGAATCGCTCAGGAAGAGGCGGATACCGGCGTCGCCAAGGGCTTCAAAGCGAGCCAGATTTGTCTTTGCGCCGACCATGGGCGTGTTATCGATGCGCCAATCGCCCGAGTGAATGATGCGCCCGACGGGGGTTTCGAAGGCAAAGGCAAAGCTGCCGGGGATCGAATGGCATACGTCGATAAATTCGACGCTCATATCGCCAAATTCGAAGACGTCTTTGGCTCGTGCGACGTTGAATTCGGCGTGTTTTGTCAGGTCGTGTTCGTCGAGGCGTCGTTTGATAAGAGCGAGTGTGAAATCGCTGGCGTAGATGGGGAGTTTGTATTTGCCGTAGTTGCGCTCAATCGCCATGAGAAGGTAGGGAATGGCGCCGATATGGTCTTCGTGAGCATGTGTGACGAGTAGCGCCGTTGGCGGATCGTTTTCGATAAGCGAAAAGTCGGGGGTAATGAGATCGACGCCGAGATCGGTATCGGCAGGGAAACACACACCACAATCGACGAGGAGTCGCGCCTTTGGCGACTGGACGAGGAGACAGTTCATTCCAAAGACACCGGTACCGCCGATCGATAATACGCGTACAAACGGTTCGGAATACGTAGCTAGGGGAGTATCGGTCATGATTATCCTAAAACTTTGGGCTTTTGTTATGCCCTATATGGCAATAGCGCCACGATTGTGGCGCTCGATGTATTGCAGACGCCCTCAGCGTCGTGTGAAAATGCGAGGGCGCCAACGACGCCCTCGGCTTAGCTGGCGTCGATAACGCCGATGATTGAGCCTTATTCTATATCATGGGTCGATGGAATTTTGCGCACGAGGACGCGCACGATGCGTAGTCATTCCATCGAAATGACATTTGGGTTTATTCCGTTTCATGGCTCGATGGGATTTTGCGCACGAGGACGCGCACGATGCGTAGGCGTTCCATCGAAATGACTTCGTAAGAGAGGTCTTGGAAGGCGATCGTATCGTGGACTTTAGCGACGCGCCCGAGCTGTTCCATGATAAATCCGCTGACGGTATCGCTTTCGGCATCGATCGATTGGGCGTCGAGTTTTTCGCTCAATTCACTCAGTAGCGTTTCGCCCTTGACAAACCAAGCGCCATCTTGTGCAGGTTCGATTTCGCTTTGTTGTTCGGGGTCGAATTCGTCTTCGATGTCGCCGACGAGTCTCTCGAGAGCGTCTTCGATCGTCAGCAAGCCCGAAGTTCCGCCGTATTCGTCGACGACGACGGCCAGATGACATCGTTTTTGCTGTAGTTTTTCCAAAGCATGCCCAATCGTCGCCGTTTCGGGGATATAGACGATTTCTCGCAGAACCGATTCAAGCGTCGCTTGTGGATCTTTCTTTTGCGCCGCGATAGCATCTTTGATGTGGACGAGCCCCATGATATCGTCGAGATCGTTTCGATAGACGGGATAGCGAGAATGACCTTTTTCGAGAGCCATCGAGATGAAGTCGTCGAGCGATGATTCGATGGGGATGCCATCGATTTGACCACGAGCGACCATGATTTCGCGCGCATTGAGCGCGGAAAACTGGAAGACGTTTTCGAGTAGTGTTCCCGTTTCTTTCGTTATCGTGCCATCGTCTTGTGAATGTTGAGCGATATTGCGCAATTCTTCGGCCGAGACGCCAGCATTATGCCCTGGCTGAGGAGGCTCGATGCGCACTAAACGCACGAGCGCATTGCTCGCGACGACGAGCAGATACATCACCGGACCAAATATCGCGTGAAATATCTTCATCGGCATCGATACGAACATGCTCACTTCGAGCGGTTTCGCAATGGCGATGCTCTTGGGCGCGAGCTCGCCACAGACGATATGAGCAAACGACGCGATGCAGAATGCCAAGACGAAGCTAATCGAATGCGATACATTTTGCGATATGGGGAGCGCAATCCAATCGAAAAACTTCGTTAAATGCTCATTAATCGCAGGCTCGGCTAACCACCCGATACCGAGGCTGGCGATCGTAATACCGAGCTGAACGGCCGATAAATACGAATCCAGGTGATGGACGATTTTAATGACGCGCCCAGCGGCGCGATTGCCTTCGGCTTCGAGGATTTCGAGCTGCGAGACGCGGACGCGAACAAGCGCAAATTCTGCCGCCACGAAAAAGCCGTTACAAAACAAGAGGAATAAGATGAGGAAAAACTGTATCATAGAACCAAAGGAAAACGGGAAATGGCACTGCAGCGTGATACGCCAGCGTGCCAGCGCCCAAAAGGGCGCTACGGCATAAAGCGGTTTATTCTATGGATTATTGCCCTCGACGTGCAACTATTTTTCATGTCGTTCAAAAAACGTAGCCAATCGCCACGACCTCGAGTAATTTGTTGATCATTGGCGTTGCGATTGCTAAAATGCGTGCACTTTGCACCGCAGACTTATTTATTAACGAAGTCTATAACCTTGGGATGAGGAGTATTTGTGATGAAAAAGAGCGTTTATCGTGCCGGTATTTTGTTGAGACTTTTGAGCGCATGTGCACTATGTGGTTGTGCAAAGGATACGAATGTGAGGTCGCCGACGAGCGAAGATCTCCCCGTTTCGCGCGTCGTCATGTATCAAAGTGGAATCGGTTACATAGAGCGCAATGGCGTCGTCGAGGGCGACGAACTCGTGTTGCACATTCGCCCCGATCAGATCAACGACATACTCAAATCGCTCACCGTCATCGATCGCGCCAACGGGCGTCCCGTTTCGATTTCGCTCCCCGTCGATCACACGACGCTCGATGCGCTATCGCAAATCCCGCATCAAGTCCGCGATGGTGGGATCCGCTCACTTCTCGAGGCATTCCGCGGTGCAAACGTCGAAATCAAGACGAAGAAGAAGACTTTTGCGGGCCGCATCGTCGGCGTCGAAACTCAGCTCAAACAAGTACTCATCGACGAAACAGTCCCCGATACATCGACGGTGACCGTGCTCACGAAAGGCAATGTCCTCGAAGTCATTGCCATCAACGACATCCGTTCCGTTTCGCTCCACGACCCAAGCCTCGCCGAAGGGCTCGATAAGAGCCTCAACATTAGCCTCAACGAAGGCGATTGGAAACTCATCGAATTGCGCATTCGCATGGATAAGGCAAACAGTCGCGAGGTCGCACTGAGCTATTTAGTCGCCATGCCCACGTGGAAACCCGCCTATCGCCTCGTTTTGGGCGATGAAGACAATGGCACGCTCCAAGGTTGGGCTATCGTGAGCAACGTGACAGGCGCCGATTGGAAGGGCATCGATTTCTCGCTCGTTTCGGGTCGTCCGATGAGCTTCACCTACGATCTCTATCGCCCGCAATTTCTCTCTCGCCCCGATCTCACGTCACTGAGCGAACAAAGAGCCGAAGCCCCCGTCGTCACGCAATCGTCTTATGCCAAAAGAGATGCACGCGTTACTGGCGAAGCGAAAGAAAGCGCCATCATGATGAATCGAGCTGCACTTGCCGCCCCCAAAGCCGCGGCAGGCGGAGCGCGATCGAAGATGAACAAAGCCGCAGCTGCAGATAAGCTCACCTATGACGAAGGAATGACTATCTACGGTTTTGATGAAGATACCGTCGCAGAAGCCGCAGAAGCCGAAGAAGCTGGTATCAACGTTCCGCGCGCCACGATAACGAGCGATGAAATGATCGAGAGTTTTGAGCAACAAGCGAGTCAAACGCAAATCGGATCATTTGACGAATATCGACTCGCATCAAAACTGACCATCCCCGATGGCAACACAGCCCTCGTCAATCTCATCCAAAGCAATCTCATCGCGCGCGAAACGCGTATGTTTAAGCCAGTCACAAATATGAATGGTTTCGATCAATTCTATAAAGGGTGGCGACAAAACGAATCTTATCAAACCATAGAACTCAATAATAAGAGCGGTGTCGCGCTTGATGCCGGCCCCATTACGATATATCGCGATAGCGCCGTGATCGGCGAAGGCTACTTAGCCCGAACCGAAAAAGACGCCACCGCATATATTACTTTTGCCAAAGAAGGTCGCCTGGACGTACAAGTGACCGATTCGATCGATACGAAATCGGTTCGACTGGCCACAGTACAAGATGGCAATTGTACTTATGATAGCGAAGATAAGACGACAAAGACGTTTACATTTACAAGCCATATTCCAACATCGGTCACGGCATTATTGCAAATTCCCAAATTCGATACTTGGAAACCCGTCGACTTCCCCGAATCGGTGGCGACGAACGATTCGGCATACGTCATCACGTCGAATATTCCCGAAAATGGCAAGCAAACCGTTACCCTAACGATGGTTCGCACGCGGTCTTATTCGCGATCTCTCGAGCCACAACGCTCCGACCTCTGCTACCAAGCGATTAAAAGTGCCTACGAAGCCAACGCTTTCGACGACATTCAAAAACCACTCTTCGAACAATATCTCGAAGACGCAAAGCAGTATGAAACGAATGCCGCTCGCATTCGCGTATTACAAGACCGCCAACGCGATATTGAAAAGGATCAAAGTTCGCTCACGCGCAATCTCAGCGGATTGTCGCGCATCAAATCGGCAAATGCCGAAAAACTCCGCAATCAAATCCTATCGCGGCAACAACAAAACGAGAAAAAACTCGTCGAAATCACGAGCGAATTATACGAAATTCAAGTCGCCAACGGCGATATGCAATTGCGCATGCAAGAGTATATGAAATCGTTGAATTATATGCGCAAATAGGCATTTATGGTGGATTTAAGTGTGATGGGGG
>SFMP01000045.1 GCA_004554395.1 Myxococcales bacterium
GTTTTTGTCTTTGCAAGCATCGGCATCGCTGCCAGCGGGTTTGTCTTTGCAAACGAGTTTATCGTTTTCTTTCTGGCACGTTTTATTGCCGTCTTTGTCGCAAACGTCGCCTTCGTTTTTGTCTTTGCAAGCGTCGGTATCGCTGCCAGCGGGTTTGTCTTTGCAAACGAGTTTATCGTTTTCTTTCTGGCACGTTTTTTTACTGTCTTTGTCGCAAACATCGCCTTCGTTTTTGTCTTTGCAAGCGTCGGCATCGGCGGGTTTGTCTTTGCAGACGAGTTTATCGTTTTCTTTCTGGCACGTTTTTTTACTGTCTTTGTCGCAAACGTCGCCTTCGTTTTTGTCTTTGCAAGCGTCGGCATCGGTTGCTTTTGCTACGCAGACGCCATTTTCGCAAACGTTCGACTGGCATTCGGCGGCGACTTTACACTTGCCGCCGACGGCGACTTTGTCGCTACTGCTGCTGTCGTCGTCGTCGCTACAAGCGACGAAACCCATGCTCAAACCCAAGATGGCACATACGAGTGTCAATTTACGCATATCTTTTAGCTCCTAAATCGTTGCGGTTTAAACCACTTCATCAAACTACACCATGTAGCACATAGACACACATTCGTGCGCCTTCGGTTGCATTCATAGCAGGCGATCGGGGCTTGCGCAAATTAAATTCAAAAAGATTCAGATTATCGCCTTTTGCGTCGGTGAATAATCATTTGTGATGAGGATGAAATATGA
Organism: Myxococcales bacterium; assembly: GCA_004554395.1. Taxonomy (GTDB): domain Bacteria; phylum Myxococcota_A; class Bradymonadia; order UBA4248; family UBA4248; genus UBA4248. Next base: position 736 of record SFMP01000045.1, read on the forward strand.
ATAAAAATTCGCATAAAATATGCTTTTTATAAATATTATTCGATAAAGTGTCGAGTTGTTTGATTTGTATTGAATTGTCGAAAAATAGTGCTTTTTGAATATAATTCGGATTGGTTTGGCGAGGCTTCGCCGCGCGTTGGCGACTTATTGGGTGCGCAAAGCCCGAAAACGTCGATACTGCTCGCGATATGGTATAAGCTCTGCTCGAGAACACGGCGCACGGCGATAGTGCGCCGATATCGTGACAATCGCGAGAAAAGGGGCTAGGGCGATGCAAACAGGACTCGATGTATTATTGGCTCAGGAAGAGACGTTGCGACATTTGCGCGCGAAGCGCGTCGGCGTGTTGGCGCATGCGGCATCGATCGATTCGCGCGGCGTCCATATCGTCTTTGCGCTACGCGAAAATGGGATAGAATGCGCGAGGATATTTGCGCCAGAACACGGTTTGTGGGGCGTGGCTCAAGATATGGAGAGCGTCGATAGCGGTTACGATGCCATCGTCGACAGCCACGTCGTGAGTTTGTATGGTTCATCGCTGCAGTCGCTTCGCCCCGATGCCGAATCGCTCGCCGATCTCGATGTCATCGTCATCGATATCCAAGACATCGGCGCACGGTATTATACGTTTGTCTACACGGCTTTGTTTTTGGCGCAGGCGGCGCTTGCCAAGGGTTGCGAAGTCTATGTCGTCGATCGCCCCAATCCGATTGGCGCCAGTGCGATCGAGGGCAATTTCGTCGACGCAGAATATCGGTCGTTTGTCGGTATGCGATCGATGGCGACGCGCCATGGCATGACGACGTGTGAGCTCTTGTCGATGTGGTGCGAAGAAGATGCGACGCCAAACCGCGAGAATCTCCACTGTTTGTGGATGCAAGGCTACGACAGGCAGGCATATTTCGACGAAACGGGGCTTTTTTGGACGCCACCATCGCCCAATATGCCCACGATCGAAACGGCGATCGTCTACCCTGGTATGTGCCTTATCGAGGGGACGAATTTGTCGGAGGGGCGAGGAACGACGCGCCCATTTGAGTACATCGGAGCGCCTTGGGTGAAGCCGCAGGCGACGATCGACGCGCTCGCTTGTTTGGCGCTCCCCGGCGTCGTCTTTCGAGCGGTCGATTTTCGTCCGATGTTTCAGAAACACGCCATGGCCGTATGCCATGGGATTCAAATGTTCGTCTCCGATAGGCAGGCGTTTCGCCCGCTCTTGACGGGGATCGCCATTTTATCGGTCATGAGTGCACTTCACGACGAGTTCGATTGGCGGCGCGAGGTCTACGAATTCGAAGGCGATAAGCTGGCCATCGATTTGTTGTTTGGCACGTCGGAAGTTCGCGCCGCTATCGAATCGCGCGAGAGCCCATTTGCCATTGCTAGCCAAATGCAGTCGCAAACCGATAGGTGGCGCGATCTCCGCGAGCCTTGGTTGCACTATCGATAAGTCGTTTTTTTGAGTCGTTTGATCGCGAAAGATTGGAATGGCAGTCGCCATCATCAAGAAAAGCGTAGGCGTATGTGCGCAAGGGCGTTAGCCCTCGCGCACATAGCCGGAGCCGCCGGCGTATGCCGTTAGGCATAGACGGCGTCAGTCGGAGCGTATAGCCGCCAGCGGCGGCTATAGCGTAGCCAAAAAAGCGTAGGCGTATGTGCGCAAGGGCGTTAGCCCTCGCGCACATAGCCGGAGCCGCCGGCGTATGCCGCTAGGCATAGACGGCGAAAAAAAATCGCATGCGAAAAAAAAAGATCTTGACGGGCGAAGTGTTTTTCCTTAAAACGCCACCTCGCCGACGCCTTGAAGGCAGACGGTGCCCAGGGGCGTATAGCTCAGCGGGAGAGCATCGGCCTTACAAGCCGAGGGTCGCAGGTTCAAACCCTGCTGCGCCCATTCTTTGACAATTAGGCAAACCCTTTTGGGGCGGTAGTTGAGTTGGTTACAACAACGGCCTGTCACGCCGTAGGTCACGGGTTCGAGTCCCGTCCGCCTCGTTAGGAATTGAAGTGCCCTTTGGGGCGGTAGTTGAGTTGGTTACAACAACGGCCTGTCACGCCGTAGGTCACGGGTTCGAGTCCCGTCCGCCTCGCTCGCACTTCGATTCCGCTTTGGGGCGGTAGTTGAGTTGGTTACAACAACGGCCTGTCACGCCGTAGGTCACGGGTTCGAGTCCCGTCCGCCTCGCTTGAAGCACCACTTTTGTGGTGCTTTTTTTTGTTTTTGCGGGTGTTTTCGAGGCGCTTTCCTGAATTTATTGCGATGATTGAGGGTTTTCTCGATTAAAATTCGGTTTTGTTGGGGTGGCAGCGCATTTGCATTTGCTGGATCGTCGTGGATGCGTGTCGATGTCGTGTCGTGTGCGTCGATGGCGTGTCTTGGGCGGATGATTCCTTGACGATTGGGCGCGAGACGTGGTAATAGTGACGGCGTCAATTTAGGCATTTTAACGATTTTTTAGTGGAGAATCGGCTTGGAATCGCGATACCGTCTCTTAGTCGTCGACGACGATCTCGACGTGCTGCGTAGCGTGGCGTTGATGCTTTCGCTCGAAGGTTATTGCGTGATTACGGCGAATTCTGGGATGGCGGCGTCGGTTTTGCTTGCCGAGCAGGCGTTCGACGTGGTGATAACGGATTTGCGCATGCCCGTCGTCGATGGTTTTGAAATCGTGCGGCGCACGCGCGAGAAGTATCCGTCGGCAGGAATCATCGTGACGTCGCGGTATATCGACGAACAGACGCAGAAGTGGATCGACGAAATGGGGGTGATAGGGATACAGAAGCCCTACAATATCCATCAAATCGGGACGATATTGCGCGATTATCAGTTGATGCATCAGGCGTAGAGTGCGACAATAGCGCGACTTTGGCTTTTTCTTAAGGATAAGAGGTAGAGAAGTGGTCGATTTACCGCAACGATTTGTCCCAACATCGAGCAAACTCATTCGTCACGCGAGCGCGGTTCTACAATGTGGTCACGATGCGCCGGTGGTGAGCGTGAAGTTTTCGCCGAATTTGGCCTATATTGCCTCGGTCGATGAACGTGGAAAGTTGTTGATTTGGGCGTTTGAGACGCTCGACGTGTTGGGGGCTTATCACCTCGATTTTGCTTGCGATCGCTTGCAATGGCGGCGCGGAGCGCAGTTGGCGTGTTTGGGGGCGGGTGGTGAGGCGCTTCGCACGATTGTGCTAGATGTCGACGAGGGCGAGCTTTTTGCCGAGGGAATGGGCGAAATCGATGCGTCGCGCGTGATCCGATTTATCGGGTCGCCCGAGGTCGAAGTTTCGGGCGATTTGTGCGTCGTCAAATATGGCGACGACGAATTTGAGCACGAAATGGCGGGTCTTCGCCGCGCCGTTATTGAGCCGTGTGAGCGGTATGTGGTGATGGTTTCGGCGTCGCAATTGCGGATCGTGGCGACGAATGAGGCGGCCGAGCGCTTGCGTTTGGAGGCGCCTGTTGGCGCGTCGTGGTGCGATTTCGTCGTATCGAAGCGCGGCGATTTCGTCGTGGCTTTGCTCGACGATTCGACGGTTTATCACATCGACCCGGTGAAATTGACGACGAAGACGGTCGCTTTGCGCAGTGGTCGCGTGACGGCTTGCGATTTGGAAAACGATGACTTTATCGCTTTGGGCAACGACATGGGCAATGTGGCGGTCTATGACGTCGCTCGGCGTTCGATTTGTTTGCAAACGGCGCGCAAACCGATCGATTTCGTGGCGGCTTATCCATCGCCCGATAAAGTCGGGTTTATCGGGTTGCGCACCGAAAGTGCGACGGCATTTTTGGGGGCATCGAATGAGATATTGCCCTCGGATCCGTTGCCGGCGGCGCTCGTCGCCTCGTGTGCGGGAGCTGGGGCTTCGGAGTTTTTAGCCGCTTGTAGCGATGGGCGCATCTATCAGATACAGCTCGATAGCGGGAATATACGCGCCGTGGGCGAAGCCACCGGCGAAGTCGTCGCCATGTGTGCGGCGGGCGAGTCGCGAGCCTATTGCGATAAAGACGGGAATTTGTCGGTGTTTTCGAATAGTTCGCGCCAAACGATCGTCGCCAAATCGATTCCGTTGCCCAAGAAACTCGCCGTTTCGGAGAATGCGGCGCTCGTCGCGTGCCTCTACGACGAAGAAATCGTCGTCTATGGCGTCAAAAAATCGACGCAACAGCACATCTGCGTCGATCGCACCGTCGATATCGCCTTTGTGCGCGAAAAAACGCCGCAAAATATCGTCGTGTTTAAGGACGATTTGGCGGTCGAAATGGCGTCGCTCAAAGATTCGACGACGTCGCCATTGTGTCGAATCGACATTCCGCACGGTGCCTTTATTTCGCATGCTCATGCGCCGAAATCGGCGATATTTGGGCTTTTGGAGAGCGAAGAGGGGCACAAAGTCGTCGTCAAGATTAGCCTAAAGACGGGGCAAGTGTCGGAAGTGTTGCGCATATTGGCTTGCGGTCGGCAGATTTGGGCGGCGGCACTTTCGCCCGAGACCCTTTTATTGCGCAATGATATATCGATGGTCAAGATAGTGAGCGGTTTTAAGGCTTATAGCTTCGACGATTGGACGCGTAGCGAGCCATTAGAGATTGGCTTGTGCTAGCATCAGTGCCCGCCCGTTGGGCGGGCTGAGTTTCTTGCGCCCCTGACCTCACCCCCTAGCTCCCGCTCCATAAATGGCGAGGGGGAATAGACATCTGCCTGCGGCAGATGTGATAAATTTGGCGAGGGGGAATAGACGGGTTTATGATATTCCCCGCCATGATGTTTCAACGGAAAAGTAAATGTGGTAGCCCTAGGGGAGCGGGCGGGGTTACTCGGTGCTCAAGACGCGGCTCCATTGTGCATGGAGTTTTGCTTGGTCGGGGGCCGAGGCGGCGAGCATTTGCGACATGGTGGCATGAATCGAGGAGAGTGCGTTGAAATCGCCGATTTTTTCGTAGCACGTGAGTGCGTCTTGTAGGGTTTTCATGCGGTTGTCGTTGGGCTCGGTTTGGAGTTGTGAGAGTAGTCGCAAGCTATCGGCCTCGGTGCGCGTATCGCCGTGTTTGTGCGACAGCGTGATGGCCATGTTGAGGATTCGCGTGGCGCGTGTATGGTTTCCAGCGGCGACTGCTTTTCGCGCGAAGGCCAAGAAAGCCTTTGCCATGTAGATTTCGTTGTTGAGTCGTCGCGCCGTTTCGATGAAATCTTGCGCGACCGAGGCGTCGTATTGGAATTTGGCGCTTAGGACTTGGAATTTGAATTCGAGTTCGTCTTGATCGAGAGGGTCTTTGAGCGTAGCGACGATAGTTTCGGCTTCGACGAGGCATTTTTGAGCGGCGATGGCGTTGCCTTTTGAGCTCTCGATGTGCGATTTGAGCACGAGGAAGATCCCCATTCGGATGGGGGTATTATGGATTTGAATGGCGTAGTCGAGCCATTGTAGTTTTTTTTCGGCATCGCTGAGTCGATTCATGATGATGTCGATTTCGGCTTCGATGAACCAGATATCGGACATTTCGGGGGTACGTGCCTCGATGAAGCCGAACTGCTGCATGATGGCTTTTTGTGCTTTTTCGAGGAACGACTGGGCTTCTTCGTAGTTGCCACACAAGACGCATTGTCGTGCGATGTTGCGGCAAGCGATGTAGGCTTGTGCGTCTTCGTGAGCGCAGATGAGGTGGTTGGCGATGGCGCGTTCGTTTTCGGGCGTGTGTGGCAGGCGTTTTCGGGCCTGTGCGATGGCGCTGTGATAGGAACGCAAGGCGTATTGGTCGACGACGGCCAAGAGCGCATCTTGCATGAGTTTGTGGTTAAAGGCCAGGGTCGTTTCGTCGAGTGTTTTGAGCACGCCGCCCGACAAACCGAGCGAAATGAACGTGCTATGGCTGATGAGCGACGTGGCATTGGCCAAGTTTTGAATGGCCCACGACAAGAGTTTTGGCGTGAAACTATTGCCAAAAGCCGCCGCCAGTGTTGCAATGGGTGCCCACGAATCGTAGGCGTAGTCGGAGAAGGTGAGTTTGATTTGTTTGAGGATGGCTTCGTGTACGACGTTGGGGATGGGGAGCGTATCGGCGGGGCGAATGCTTCGGTAGCCGAATTCGGATGGCTGGAGCAATCCGGCTAAGTGCCATTGACGCGCCAAATTGACGGCGATTTGTGGCAATCCGAGCGCCAGGCTGTCGATGTAGTCGGACAATTCGTCGCAAATGCCCAAGCTATGGCGCGACAGCGTGTGCATATCGGCGTTTGAGAGCGGTTCGATCGTGATGCTCCGGCGTAGCCAAAGCGCACTTTCGTTGCCGAGCGTGATTTCGAGGTCGGTCGGCATTTCGTTAATCGTCGTGTTGATGACGCAGATGAGGATTGGCATTTTGATGCGCGGATTGCACGTCAGTTCGCGGCAAAGTCGGCACAAATCGAGTCGTTGATCGGGGCGGATGTTGTCGAAGCCCAAGACGAGTGGGCGCGATTGCGTGAATTTTGCGAAGATGTCGCAGAAAACGGCTTCCATCTGCGAGACGGGGGGCGGTGTCGATGCCTTTTCGGCGGCGTAGATGGCTTGCAAATGGCGCACGCGCACGTCGGTGTCGTCGTCGGTTTGCATGAATCGGCACAGCGCCAGGGTGACTTGGGCGTCGGTGAGGGTTTTGAGCAAGAGTCGAGCAAAGAGGGCGCGATAGAGGGCAAAACGCAAATCGTCGCAGACGGATCCATCGACGATGAGGGCCGTGGCCGTGCCTTGCTTGTAGCAATCTTGGACGAAAGACTCGAGGAAACGGGATTTCCCGACGCCGGGCCGCCCCGTGACGAGCGTGACGCCCGTGCGGCGGCACAAATAGACGTCGCGCAAGTAGCGGTCGAGGATGTGTTTGGCACTGTTTCGTCCGACGAAGACGGGCGGGCGCAACGACAGAACGGAATAGTTGTAGTTGGCGTGCGAGATTTCGGGCAAAATGGTGCGATACGTGTGGTGTCTTTGTTGCGACGACAAAAACGGCTTATCTTCGGCTTTTGCGATATCGAGCACGGTGTCGTTTTCGGTTTTGAGTGCCTGCACGCCGAACGTGTTTCCGTCGCGGACGAGCATTTGTCGGCGCAGTTCGGCTCTGAAATCGGCGACGGTTTCGAATCGCCGGTCGGGCATTTTTTCGAAGAGTCGGTCGAGGATATTGGAGAGCCGAATCGCCTCGGCAAATTCGGGCAGTGGGGTGAACTTTCGGGGTGGCTCTTTGGCTTGTGCGACCATGACGGCGACGGCATTGGCACCGCTAAAGGGCGGCACGCCGCAAAACAGCTCGTAGAGGATGCAACCGATGCCATAGAAGTCGGTGGCAGGGCAAATTTGGTAGTGTTCGTCGCACGCCTGTTCGGGTGCCATATAAATTGGGGTGCCGACGACCATTCCATCGCACGTGATGCGCATGTCGTTTTCGTCGGCGCGAAGTGCCAAGCCGAAATCCATCAGTTTGGGGCGCAAGATCCCGTGTTCGTCTTCGGCGATGAGGATGTTATCGGGCTTGAGATCTCGGTGAATGAGCCCGTGCGCGTGCGCCTCGCCGAGCGCCTCGAGGATGTTGTCGAGCAAGACCATGATTTCGTCGAACGTGTGCCCGAGCAAGCATCCGGCGCAAAGCGGCTGCCCGTTGACTTGTTCCATGAAAATATAAGGGTCGCCCGTCGTCATTTGACCGACGTCGTAGACTTGCACGATGTAGGGGTGAATGAGTTGAGCAAAATTGCGGATTTCGCGCTCGAAACGCGTCACCGCCACACTCGTGAGCCCGGGCTTGTGACGGATGACCTTGAGCGCACCAATCCGGTTGATGCGCGTATCGTGCACAGACCAAACGATACCCATTCCGCCTTCACCGAGACGGCGCACAGGCTCGAAATATGACGGGAGTCCTTCGGGAAGTTCGTCCATGTTTGCTCCGATAGCCGACTTCTCATCGGCGCCACCTACGACATTCGCTATCCGATCATTATAGCCACATGCCGCGCAACTTCAAGTCAACCGCGCACTTTGCACACCTCAACTCGCCACCGCGACGACGCGCATACAACGATGAATAATCCAAAATCATGCAATAAATATGCAAATCTCAATAAAAAATGTAAATTTTCGCAAACGCGCGTTCATGTGGACATTTTGCGCGCATGAATAAAAACGCCTAAACACATATCGTCTAAAATGATCGAAAAAAGCGAGGTGTTTTGTCGCCACCTATGGCGCGGCATAGGTGGCGGCGCGGCTATTTCGCTATCGCTCAATACGCCTTGCGGGCGGCGGCTATTTCGCTATCGCTCAATACGCCTCCGCGGTGCGCCTATTTCTGCGAAATACGGCGCACTGGGCGTGCTATTGCCTGGGGGCAATACGCCCGCCTTTTGACTGTAGACACATGTCCACATGTCATGGGGCTAAAGAATTTGCCACAGTGGCGCGATTGGACTGTGCCGAATTTTCCACAAATGCCGTATCGGCTTGATGCATTTTTGGACTCATCGTCGATCGATATTGGTTGCGGGCGGTGTGAAATGCCGAGAGTCGGTTTCCCGAGAGCGTGACGGCGTGTTTCGTATCGATAGCCGCTGGGTCGATGTATTGCCCGTTTCGTTTGACGGCAAAGTGGAGGTGTGGGCCGGTTGAGAGCCCGGTGCTGCCCAATTGGCCGACGACTTGCCCCTGACGCACGCGCACGCCTTTTTTGATTCCGCGTGCGAAGCCATACATGTGGGCGTAGAGCGAAGTGTAGCCGTGTGCGTGCTCGATGACGAGGAGGTTTCCGTTGCCGCCTTTCCAATCGGCGAACGAGACGACGCCATCGGCAAACGCCATGATGGGTGTTCCGGTTGGGCACGCCCAGTCGATGCCATTATGTGGGCGGATGCGTTTGAGAATGGGGTGGAGTCGCTTCGGATTATAGGGGCTCGTCATCGGGCAACCGACGACGGGGGTTTTGAGAAACGTCCGCTTGAGCGCGCGCCCTTGGGCATCGTAGTAGCCGGCATAATCGGGCGAGTCGTCGTCGTAATAGTAGGCTTCGAGGGATTTTCCGCGAGCCGCCGAAGTATACGCCGCCGCCCATACGCGCCCATAACGATAAAATTCGCCGTTGAGCGTAATCTTATCGATGAGCATGGTAAACGAGTCGCCGCGCTGTGATTCCGAAGCAAAATCGAAATCGTATTTGAAGAGTTGCATAAAATGCGACGCCAAGTCGCCCGATTCGCCCAAGTTCTGGAACGCCTGATATAGGGAAGTATCGAGCGTGCCGGTGAGTCGTAGCATTTTGACTTGTTTGTCGATGGCGAGTTTTTCGCCCCTGTATTGGTTTCCATCGCGAACGGAGACGCTGATGTCTTCGGGCGACATTTCGTAGACGA
>SFMP01000004.1 GCA_004554395.1 Myxococcales bacterium
AACGCGCTATTGATCCAACCACTGGCAAGTATTCAGAATCTAATGAATTTGTATGCATTGCAAACAAACTACTTAACATCAATGAAAAATACATAGACAAAGATGAATTCATTTGTAATTGCGCAACATGTGCTAGCACCGATGAAAATGAGATTTGTATAACTCCCTATGTGCCAAATGATATGGCTACAAATCCGGATGCAACTGCACTTCATTCGCTCAATCATTGCACAAAATGCTACGATTCATGTAGCAAGAAAGGCTTCGCTCGCTGTGCGCAAACAAATCCTGATGATGAGAATTCATTTGCATGTCTTTGCGCCACAGACGAAATCTACATAACATATAAAGACCAACAAACGTGTATTCCAGCCGATTATTCTATGCTAAATCTTGAGTGTTTAACGACACACACTGACCCTATCTGCACATGCGCACCTGGATATGTTGATTTCGACAATAATATCAAAAATGGATGTGAGCTTTATGTCGCCAATAATACAGAACACTGCGGACTAGGTGGTGCAAAACATGAAACAGTCAATTGCAGAGCGTACATAAATGATAAGCAAACACAGTTCACATCATGTAGCTCAGGCATTTGCACTTATTATTCATGCAATGAAGGCTTTGGCGACTGCAATGCCGATCTCACTGATGGTTGTGAAAACGAATTGTCAACCAATGAACACTGCGGCAAATGTTATAATAAATGCAATCTTGAATGCACATTTTTAAAAGATTGTATGAATCACTGTACTCAAATAGATGATACCAATCAAAAGGCTTGTTGCGTAACTGGTGACATTAACCATAAGCATGACATCAACCAAATCAATTGTTGTAGTGGATACAAATTATATCAATACAAAAACAATTATGGTTCTCCTTCATGCGTTCTTAAGACCCACTACGGTTGCTTCAAAAGTGCCCCAGAAGGTCTTTACAAAAACTGCTGGACCGAAGTCACTGCCAGCAAATAACACCTCCAATGCCACCGGCTCCGCCCAAACACATCGTAGCTGGTGGCACATTCCAACGCCTTACAACGACCAAATACCCCACAAACGCTTTGGCCTCACGATTCGTTGCTCTTGCCAAGCGGCATGAAGGAAATCGACGATTGCGCGGCGCAATTGAGAAAGCGCCACGAATGAATCGGCATCGCCGCGAGCGAGTGCTGCGCGTGGTTGGGCATTGTCGTTTTGCGCGCTTGCGAGGGCAGTGCGAGCCTCGACGAGCTCATCGCGATTTCGCGTGAGTTGAGCGATTTCGGCGCAATCGAGAGCCAATCCATCTTTGATCTGTCGGGCTTTGATTTCGCCGTCGATCTTGGAGATTTTCTTGTCATAGAGAGCCGATGCCAAGACATCCGATCGCATGACCTCCATGCGAGTGATTGCCGTGACGACAGTCCAGGCTGGGTGAAATGGGGAACCCTTCATCGCGTAATACCCTGCGCCCGATGCTTTTCTAAGCACGATCGTCATCGCTGCGGGTGTATCGCGTTCGTCGCTTGCGATTTCGTGCAATATCCCAGCGCCGAGGCGTAGCAAACCGTCTCGTTCGGCTTGTGCGCCAATGTCGAATCCGGCAACATCTTGTATCCAAATCGTCGGAATACCATCGTCGTTGGCAGCACTAGCAATGCGCCGTATTTTCACAATACCTTCTTTATATAAAATGCCACCAGATTTTAATCGTCCATCGCTTTCAATCGTTTGGGCTCGGTTGGCGATGATGACGACGGGAAGCCCGTCGACAGTGGCAAAACAGCTGTAGATTTCTTCGCCAAACTCGGGGCATAAGGGAACGCATTGCGATGCATCGACGATGCGTGCGACGACATCTTCGATATTGTAAGGATGCGATAAATCGGTGGGCAATATATCGTAGAGATCGGCGATTGGGGCTTGGGGCAAGACAGGGTCGGCAATGCGATAGTACACCGTCGCCGGTGTCGGTAGCTTTTCGACTTCGTGGCGAATCCAAGCGATTGCCGCGCCATCGTCTGCAACGCGAGCATCGGCGGTATGCGAATAGACGACGTGAACGTCGGGGCCACCAATGCGATCGGCTTGGCGTCCGCAAGCCGCCGATGAAATTGCGCTACCACCAATGCAAATCGACGATTGCTCGGTCATGACGATTTTATCGCACAATATGGGCATATAACCACCGCCTGCGATGCAATCGCCAAATACAGCGGCGAGTTGGACGATTCCTGAGCGATTGAGCTGAGCTTGTCGTTCGAAGATGGCACCGGCGCCGTGGGCGCCTGCGTATGTTTTCTCTTGGCATGCCAAATACAATCCCGCACATTCGACGAAATAGATCACGGGAATGCGCAGACGTAGAGCCATATTCTGCGCAGCTTGTATCTTTTCGGGCGTCCCTGGCCACCAAGCCCCAGCCGATTGTGTGTTATCGGTGGCAATGATGACGACCGATCGCCCAGCGACGACGCCCAACACGCACAATACGCCTAGGGCTTTCGATGCATTCGCATTGCCTTCATACGAACGCATAGCGCCGATGTGCCAAAGCCTTGGCGCGTCGTCTTCGTACCTATCGACGACGCTTTCGATGCGTTCAAGCGCCGTCATTCGCCCATGCGACGCCACTCGCTTTAATGCTCTCTCCGTTCTCTCCTCGACCGCCTCCCGCTCTTTTTCTTGCAACGCCAACTCGCGATCGGCGATTTCTCTTCTGTTCTCATCATTGACTTCAAAACGATTGAATTGAATATCTTGAAAATTCACGACAACAACCACTCATCCACTATAAATACATCCCAACCAGCCCACACGCCAACCGAAACGATCCAACGTCTACGACAATTCTTTGAGCTTTTCCAAAAACTCTTCTTCAGTCCAAAGGGCGATTTTTGCCCCCTGTTCGTTGAGTTTTTCGGCTTTCGTCCATTTCGAAGTTTTATTCGTCGTCGAAACGAGGACCGAGAGATTTTTGCTCACGCCCGAGGCGACAGTAGCCCCGAGAGCTTCGACGCGTTTTTGAGCTTCATCGCGTTTCATCGACTTGAGCGTACCCGTAAATAGGAACGACATGCCAGCCAATGGACCGCCTTCGTTTTGTGGAACCGATACTTCATCATCGATAGTGACGAATTCGAGTAGAGCTTGGATGAGAGATCGTTTTTTTTGTAAAGCCAGATGTATTTTATTGGCAGTCAATTCACGTCCTTTTAATATATCTGTAATCTTTTGAGCGTCGAGTTGTAATATTTCGTCGATCGAGAGATGCGATTGTGCGAGCAGACTACTGTAGACCTTGCCGAGAGCTGGGATCGATAGCGCTTCGAGAAATGTCGCTAGCGATAGATTACGATGAGATTGTATCGATTGATATAATTTCTGCGGCAATCGTGCGCTAGCATCTATCGAATCGTCGCCATTTTGTACTGCAGAAGCGATTTGTTCTGGCGTAAGGCGATATAAATCAGATGGCAATGTGATGAGATTTTCGTCATATAAACTTGCAATAATCTTTTCGCCCAACCCCATCATACCCGTCACTTTGACGTAGTTTTCGATGAGCGCTTGCCCTGTCGTTGGGCAATTGTCGGGATCGGTACATCGCAAAAACTTCCCGTCTCGAAGCAGTGGCGCTCCGCACGAAGTGCATTGCGTCGGGATTCCGACTTTTTGCGCACTCGGGGCAAATGAAACGATATATTCGACGTGTGGGATGACGTCGCCACGGCGTGAAACGCACAGCGTATCGCCGATCGACAAATGCGCTAGCGACCAATTGACATCGGCTGTGGCTGGCAGTTCGGGCGAATCGGCTAAATCGCTCGGGCAGACGGGGAATGATTCGACTTGTTCGACATTCGACAACGTCGCACGTTGGACATTGGCGCCAGCCAATTCGACGGCATCGAAGACGGCAACGGGCGTTAGCGTGCCACCTTTGGCAACTTGCCACAATACGTCGCGCAATGTCGTTTTTGCGCTGTCGCAAGCAAATTTATAGGCTATCGCGCATTTGGGATGATGTGCCGTCGTTCCCATCGATTGTTGCATCTTGTTATCGTCGACTTTAAAGACGAGTCCATCGGCATCGAAATCCCACTTCGATCGCGCGTTAGCCATTTCGTCACAATAGGCGCGAACTTCATTTAAAACATCGTCGACACTGCGACGCTCGTTCCATGCAAATCGCCGAGTTTCAATCGTATGAAAGCCGAGTAATCGCAACTTTTCAAACTTCTCTGTATCTGTTTCAAACGATTGCCCAAGTGCTTCATAAGCAAAAAAGCTCAAACCATACTTAGAAGTTTGCCGAGCATCTTTTTGCTTGAGCCCGCCAACGGCGAGGTTTCGTGCGCTAATCTTTTCTCCATCGTATGCACGAAAAGCGGTCAAAGGCATATAGACTTCGCCGCGCACTTCGACGTTGCCCATTGCAATCTTTTTCGGAATATCGTCGATATAATATACATTTTCTGTAATATTCTCGCCGACATGGCCATCGCCACGCGTCGAGGCGACGACGAGCGATCCATTTTCATCATAGACGAGGCTACAAGCGAGCCCATCGATCTTCGGAGAACCTATAAAATCGCCTCGAAATCCGTTCAACCACAATGCGATGCTTTTAAATTCTTCGCCTTTTTTGAGCTTTTCGAGCGACAACATGGCGACGTCGTGTGTGACTTTTTTACCATGAAGCGGCGTTTGCACGGCAGGTGTCGTCAATTCGTCGAGCACAGCATTGCCAGGGTCAACCTCTCGGAGCTTCTCGATCAAAGCGTCGTAAAGCGCATCCGATATTACAGGCTTGCCATCGTTATAACGGGCATTATGGAAGCGTACAGCCGCTGCCAATTGCTCGACGCTGGCGTCGCTTGTTGCGATGAGGTCTTTGACAGCCTCGGGCGTTCCTGCCACGGCAGGTTCTGAGCATGCAGATGCAGTCGCCGTCGTTTCTGCACTTGGCGTCCGCTCGCGCTCTATAACCCGTTCAACGCCTCCCTTGGCCTTCTCTTTTTTCGGTTCCCATTCAAACAAACCTTTCTGCATTTTATCGTTCATATCGCCCTCGCTCTTGCCCAAATATATGCCAGTCTACCTAACGCCTTGTGCCCACTTTCCGACGACAAGTCGCCGATCTCTATACCCTTTTTGAGCACTTTGCGCAATCGCGTTGCCCGTCATCGACGCTGCCGACAAATTGCCATAGAATTTGTGATTCCATGTCGATTATGGCAAAATGCCGAGCCGTATGCCGTCTTTACATGGATGCATTCGCATTTCTTTCAAATTCGATCTGATGCGGAGTTTATCATGCTACATGAGAAGAGCTTATTGTCTTATTTGCTTGCAGTCGTCGCCATGGCTACCGTCGGATGCGACGATGACACCGTCAATCACGACGTCTTTACAAAAGCCGATGGAACGCTCAATTTGTGTGGCACATTCGATGCCAACGAGACCATCGTCGAAAAAGGAGACGTCGTCAAGATCGTTCGCGTCATCAACTCTGAACGATATGAATATACATGTGCCCAATTCGACGAAAACAATTCAAAATGCCTCGGCATCGAACGAAAGATTTGCAAAAACGACAACTTCGACGATTTCAAATGCTCGCCAAGATGGGTTACTCGCTCGGTTGCGAATGCTTGCTCTGAACGACGACCGTCGCCACGACGACGCCGAGCCCCACCGCGCACGCAATGGCCACCGGCACGACCTCGCCCCACTGCGACGGCAAAACGTTGACTTGACACCCGCTCTCGAACGACTTAAACGGCCATATTGCTCTCAAACAACCCACCAATATGCCGATGATGGCGCATAACGTCGCATCGCGGTAATTCTTGAGCAAATACGTCAATGCGCGCGAAAACAATGCAATGCCCAAAATTGCACCGACGCCGAAACAAATCATATATAACAAATGCGACGGATATACGATGCCTTGCGATAGCCCATGCAAAAAGCTCTTGCCCGTGTGCAACATAAAATAATAGCACCCCATGACGAGCAATATAAAACTCCCCGATATGCCCGGCAGTAACATGGCACAAATGCCGCAAAAACCCGCCAATATGCAATATAAATAATACGCCTTGGGCACGGCCACCGATACGCCCGCACCGATGACTTCGTCGGCGCCGCTCACCGCTCCGCGCAACCCCGCGTTCGCCCCCATCGCATAGACATCGCTCGGCGTATAAAAACACGGCGCCTCTTCGCACAATGCCGACAACGCCTTTGTGCCATCGGCGACGACGTATTCGACCGCCACCGGCGCTTGCACGTGCTGACCCATCAAGTAATAACACACCAATGCAAAGACCGCAATGATCGCCACGCGCGACACGTGCCAACGCGCCACCTGCCGCCACGGCGTTATCACCGATCCCAATACTAACCCAAAAAACAACCCCCACATCACCGACGGATACTTTTCCATCAATCTCGGTATCGCAAAACTCGCCACTACAAACGCCGTCGCCAGCCCGAGCAACAAATTGATGAGCCAAGGCAAATCGGCGAGCTTGCACGCCTCGGCACACGCCTCGCGGCTCACACGCGAAAACCGACCGCGCACGACGCCCCAAAACGCTCGAAATAACGATATGTCGATGTTCTTGAGCGCCGCAATAAACCGCTCGTAAAACCCAAGCAATACCGCCACCGTACTGCCACTCACCCCAGGGACGATGTCGACCGTCCCCATCACGATTCCCTTCAAAAACAAGACTATCCGCGATTTCATCTCTTACCACCGCACAAAAAAGGCGCGGCAACCACCACGGTCGCCACGCCCTCTATCTCGCACGCTTCACCCACCACGCGCAACGCCTTTCTCGCGAATTAAAGCGGCGTTGCGGGGGAGGGGAAGGGGGATGGGGTTATTTGGAGTCGGTACAAGTATACTCTGGATTACCGCTATCAAGATTACAAAACTGCCCATTTTGACAGCCTTCGACTGCAACACAATTGGAGCAATTCGTTGCGTTCCAGTTTTTCTTAAAAACTCCTCTACCCCAGCCATTACCTTCTCGCAGACAAAGTACCGTCTCGCCATTTGTGCATTCCGTGTAACTTTTTTTGCAGGTTCCCTTGCAGGTTCCTGCTTTACATGAAGAATCGAAGTACTCAGATGGGTATTGATCAGAGCAATTTGAATGACTATTGCCACAATCATCTGGGGAATCCGCCTTACATTCATCATGCGCTGTTTGGTTTTCACCTTGATTAGAATTATGCGGATGATAATTAGATACACACCGAGTTATCTTACAGTATCCGTTCACACAAGAGACTGCATCGGGAGCATCTGAAATGTTTTCAATCTTCGTACAATCCGTTGCAGATGTGCCACATCTTGTCTTGGTTGGAACACACGAGTCATGATTCTCAGACAGTGTATAGCCTTCGCTGCATGTGGTATATACACAAGTATTAGTGTCTGTATCGCAAAAACCTGAGCCGTTTGTATTGCAGTGAGATTTACTCGTGCACTTGACGCATTTGCCCTTATTCGCTTCGCAATACGGAGTATCATTCTCACACTTTCCGTCATAACCACAATTCTCAGCTGTATTTTTCACACATATACCATTCTTCTTATCCTCATGATAGCCGGT
>SFMP01000046.1 GCA_004554395.1 Myxococcales bacterium
AGAGTCAGCTTTAGAGTCGTCATCGTTGGGGGAGTCGGCGTTTTGGACTCGGCTTTTTGATTGAGTATCGCGGTTTGAGCGTTTTGGCTCCTGATTGAATTGTTGAATGGCATCGCAGATGTTTTCGGCGTATCGAACAGATTTGATTTTATTCGCGTCATTGACGCTGAAGTAGAAGTCGTTATTGTAACTCGTCGTAAGTTTGATGACGTTCATGTCGTCAACTCTTTCGTATTGCGCCGTTTTAAGATCGCCGAGGCTAAAGTATACGCTGGGCAAGCGGAGTTCGTTTTGATCGAGGATGAGTTTGCCAGATTCCGTATCTTCGAAGCTATCGGGGGCATCGGGGTACAATACGGCATCGAGTTCGAGGTTGAATGAACCGGTTTGATTGTTCGTTTTCATTTCATTTCCTTCGTGTGTGTTTATGCCAATGACGATAATCATTGTTTGTTAGATGAGTTCTCTTAGACTTGAATAAATAACCCTATATTTAATTATTGTTCGCGCCGATGCCTCCTGTTTTATGCCTACCCGAACACTGCAGATGGGTAGCCCTTTACATTGTGTAAAAGGCATCTTCACATAAAAAAAAAAACATATCCGTCAATACAAAAGAGACGCATGTAAATTTTTTTTATGGAGTGGTCATACAGCGAGCGCCCTGAAATGGCGCCAGAACACAGCCCGGGGCGTAGCGTAGCGCAACCCCGGGACGCAACCCCGGGGCTTTGCGAGTCGGTTATATTGACCAAAGTCAAGGGAATTGTGAAATGCGGTAGTCGTAGGGGTTTGCCGACGTGACATGGCGTGTGTAGGAAGAGACGACGAAGCGATGCACAATTTATTGCGTAAGAACTGCACAGAGGGTATAGGAATGCGGTTTTTGCGTGGCTGTTTGCGATAGACGGTCGGCTGAGATGTGCGTCGAAGGCGCGGAGTGGGCCTGGTGGATTTGGGCTCGATTAGAAGATAGGATTCAAGCGATATATGGGAAAGAAGCTCTTATGGATATTGGCGACATCGGCGTTGTTGGCGCCGTGCAGTGCGTTGGCACAGACGACAGACTCCGAGACACCAGCCGAACCAGTGCAAACCGACGTCGCCGAGAGCACGACGCAATCTGATGGCGCGGGTTCTGACTCGGCCAAAAATGCCGAGGTGGAGAGCGCGGGCGGAGCTGATGCTGGGATCTCGGATGGATCGGCCGATTCTGCGGCTTTGCGACGCCCGACGCATGCCGAGGCGGAGACTGCGGCACGAGATGCAGGGACTGTTGCCGAGTCTGCCGAAACGAAGCCAGCCGAAGAGACTGCGGGCTTGCCCGAAACGGTAGCGGCTCAAAAGAGCGACCGCGAGGCGCGTAAAGAGGCGATGCGCAACTTGTCGAAGCGGTACCCTGCCGATGGCAGTGCCGAGACGGCAACGGCTCCGACGCAAGAGGCTGCGCGCCCTTCAGAACCCGTGCAAGCGCGCGTCATACCGGCGGCGCAGAAGACGAGCGAGCGCATGCCGCATTTCGAGCATCATGGGTATTTTAGAACGCGGTTGACGGCGTTTGGCAATTACGATTTGAACACGCGCGGGACGTCGCCCGTGCCGGCGCCGCTCGATTCGAAACACCGAGGCAACGCGGCGCAAGACAACATCGAGACGAGTGATAGCGATGCGCTTCTCGGGGGCAACATTCGATTCCGGTATTCGCCGACGATTCACATTTCGGAGACGGTGCGCATTGCGGGTTCGTTCGACGTGCTCGACAACCTCGTGATGGGAACGACGCCCAATGGTTTGCGGACGAATTGGGGGTCGGATGCGTTTTTCACGTTCAATGGCGCAGAACCCGTCAATGCCGATACGATTGGACGCAATGCGATCACGGTGAAGGCGCTTTATGGCGAAGCCGATACGATAATCGGTACATTCCGAGCCGGGCGCGTGCCAGCGCACTGGGGGATGGGCATCATTTATAATGATGGTGGCGTCTATAAACGCGACGAACAAATCATTGATGGGCAGGGGTGGAAATGTCTCGATTGCGATTCGAGCGATGCTGTCGATCGAATCGAATGGCGCGTGCGCGACCCATTTTTCGACGCGTTGTATCTCGATTTTTCGTGGGATTTCATCAATTCGGGTCTAGCGAGTTACAATTTGCAGAAAGACAGCTTGGGTCAGGCGTTTGATTTGGCCGATAACGACGACGTGTTGCAGTTTACGTTGTCGGTGTTCGATCGACCGATATCGCAGCAAGAAGTCGATGAACGCTACCGAGCGTTGTATGAATCGCGCGATTGGACGGTCGATTGGGGCGTTTTGTTTTCGTATCGCGAGCAATCGATTGCCGCCGAGTCCGAAGCGAAGCAGACGAACGACGGCGCATCGTCGACGTACGACATGTATAAGAAAAATGCCAAAGCGTATGCCGTCGATTTATGGGGGCGATTCTTCATTCCGTGCCCGAAAGACGTCTTGTTGCGCTTAGAAGCGGAATTCGTCGGGGTATTTGGTAGCGTTTCGCACGACACGGGGCACGATGGAAAATCGCGCGACATTACGCAGATCGGGTTTGCGTTCGAGGGCGAAGTCAAGTGGCGCGATTTGACGACGGGTCTCAAAACGGGCGTCGCTTGGGCCGATAACATGGTCTATAGTGGGCATTCGATGATCGAACAACTCGACGTCGTGCCGATTGGTTCGATTTTGCGCTTCGATCCGAATTATACCGTCGATACGATAATGTTCCGCGAGCTGATGGGCGGGATTAACAATGCTTGGTATTTGAATTTATATGGCGAATACAAGTTCCCGATCCAAATGCCGCAAACGACGATGGCACTTGGTGCGCGACTCGATTTGACGACGTCGGGCGCCGTCGAAAAGGAAGCGACGCCGGGGAATGCGTCGTGGTATGGCTTCGAAGGAAATGTCAAGTTATTCTATGACGAATCGGATCGGTTTAGATTCGAAATCGGTGCGGGCATCTTCGTGCCGGGGAAAGCTTGGAAAAACGTCGATTACCCCATTCTCCCCTCGCAGAGCGTCTACGAAAATTCGACATCGGAGGCGTATGATCCCGATATTGCTTGGAATGTACTCGCCAATTTGTACTTTATGTTCTAGGAAGAGTACCGCAATCGCGCGATCCGACCGACAGGGGCGCGCGATCGCAATCGTCGAAGAGATGAATTTATGAAAAAACGAATAGGAATCGCCTTTATCATATTGTTGACGCTTGCTTTGACGCCGGGATGCTCGAAGAAAGGCGCAAAAGACGAAGCGCCTGCAGCGACCTCGAAAACCGTCGATTTGGGTGAAGTCGACGATAGCGCCGCCGGTGATGAAGCAAAAAACGACGCCAAAGGCGCGAAAGCCGACAAAGATAGCGCAAAAGGCGATAAAGATAGCGCCAATGCCGACAAGGCAGGCAAAGCCGAGAAAGACGAGAAAGACGGCACAAAAGCTGGGAAAGACGGCATAAAAGCCGACAAAGCCGCCGACGACAAAGCCGGAAACGAGGCGGGTGCAAAGGCCCCTGAGGCGGGCGATGCGCCCGAACCGAGCCAACCCAACCCCAAAAAAGCCGACGACAAAGCCAATGCCGAGGCGGGCGATGCGCTAGGCGATTCGGACGAGGCGCAAAACGACGAGATGAATTTCGACGAACCCGAGCCTTTGCCCGAAGTACGACGACCCAAACCGCGCGTCGGACTCGACATCGAAAAATTGATCAACATTCGAGAACTACGCGAGCAAACGGGGTATTCGGGAGCATTGTCGGATGCGTGGTTATTGGGGCAGAATCCCGATGAACGGTATAACGCCATGCGTTTGGCGACCGACAATGCCAAAGACTTGGGATTTGCCATTCAAGTTTGGAAACCGGGCAATGAATCGGCGGCTTCGAAGCGATTTGGCGATTTATATGCGCAGTCGTTCGGCGGTAAAAAGCTCAAAGCTCTCGCGACCGATGCCTTTACGGCATCGCATCACGACGTGCACGAGCTCGGTTTTTATGATAGAAGCAAACGCGCAACGGTATTGTTGTCTTGCTCATCGAAAGTGTGTACGCTAGCGCAGTTGCAGTCGATCGCATTGACGATTCAACGAAGACTCTAGTAGCAGCCAGGGACGCAAAATGCGGCGCGGCTGGCGTCGATCGAAATGGCGTTTGGCGAGAAGCCAATCTCAGAAGCGATAAGATACAGCCCAGAGGGCTATGGCGTTGGAATGGTTCTGGCGCCGAGAATTAGAAGGAGAAAAGCGATATGTGCATGAACAATCACTGTCCGAATGGACTCGAAGTCTTAACGATAGCTCATCCGAATACGAAGGGTCTTTCGAATCCCGAAACGGCTGAAGCAAAAGACTTGGCGAAGATCATCGACCATACGTATCTCAAGCCCGATGGCGACCGCGAGCAAATCGAGAAATTGTGTGCCGAAGCACGTGAGCATCATTTTGCAAGCGTTTGCGTCAATACGACGATGGTTCATTTGGCAGCAGAATTGCTCAAAGATAGCGGTGTCAATGTCTGTGCCGTTATCGGGTTCCCGCTTGGGGCGGCGACGACGGCGTCGAAAGTCTTCGAAGCACAAGAAGCCGTTCGCTGTGGCGCCGTCGAAGTCGACATGGTCGTCAACGTCGGTGCGCTCAAGAGCAAAGATTATGCGCTCGTCGAATACGATATTCGCAAAGTCGTCGAAGGCGTTCCCGGCACGCTCGTCAAAGTCATCATCGAAACATGCCTCTTGACCGACGAAGAAAAAGTGATCGCTTGCGCCCTTTCGAAAGCGGCTGGCGCACACTTCGTCAAGACGAGCACAGGGTTTTCGAAGGGCGGTGCGACGGTCGAAGACGTCGCCTTGATGCGCCGCGTCGTCGGTTGCGAAATGGGCGTTAAGGCCTCGGGTGGGATTCGCGACACCGAAACGGCGCTCGCCATGGTCAAAGCCGGCGCTTCGCGCTTGGGCGTCTCGGCTAGCGTCGCCATCGTCAATGGCGGCAAATCGCATTCCGATTACTAAATCACTCGCGTTACGACATCTAGCCCCTAGCGTTCGGTCTATCTGAGCTAGGGGCGGCACATCCCCCGCACACGCCCTGCGGGAATTAAACCCGCCTGCTTGCCGGGTTTCGATAGTCTGGGGGCGTGATGACGAACACCCGATAAGAATCAATCCCGTGAAACAATTACAACTCATCGTCATCGCCATCGTCGTCGTTTTATGTGATGCCATATTGCAATATTTCTTATGGTATTACCCCGCCCCATCGGGTTCGGTCGTCGTCAGCGATCCATGGCTATTCTATAAACTGGCGATATATTATTCGTCTTGTTTTATCTCGTTGTGTACATTGCCTTTTTTATTGCTTTCGTTGATAAAAAAGATACCACAATCTGTTACATATATACTGTTATCCATTGTATTAACGATATATGTGTTTTTAAATCATGCAGATCACGAATACATGCGCCAAGTCGGGACGCATTATGCCATCGAAATGATGAATACGTACCAGTTGACGAGCGACAACGTGTTACCTCTCGTCGGTCGGGTTTTATCGTCCGATGTGAGGGGGAGTTATTCGGCGCTTTGGTTAGGTCTGATTCCGTTGGCAATGTTGGGTTTATTGCTCGGATTCCGCAAAAAGATGACGCAAGGTTTTGAAAAACTCGGTGAAAAGATACAAAACCGCGCAGCTGCCGCTGCGCGGCATCCACACGTGTGGATGCGCGTGGCGCGGTTTGCGCCGTGTATCATTGCATTTGCCATCGCTTTGGGCGTGGGTGGCAGTGGCGTGGCGCTCGTCTTTAAAGAATCGGCCAAAGACCCCAGCAAGATCGTTTTTAATCCGTCGCGACGCCAACTCAAGACGGCGCCCGTCTTTTTGACGATGATCAAAGAAACGACGCACATATCGCGTTCGTCGCTGACGCCCGACACGGCGCGCCCGATTATCGAGCGCGTTCAAAACGATTGGATCATGCGAAGCAATGGCCGTTGGAAATTCAAATCGCCCGACGACCCATTTGCAAAGACGTATGTCGGTGAAAAGAAGACGAGCGATTTCTATCGCCCAAAAAAGATCATCTTCGTCGTCGTCGAATCGCTTCGCGGCATGTCGTTGCCCATTTTTAACGAAGCCGAGACGCATCACGCCATGCCTTTCTTGGAATCGATCGTCGATGGATCGGCAGAGTTCTTGAGCAAAAACGGGCTCCATAGCGCATATTGGAAACATTACAATACGAATGGCCAGCCGACGATCGATGCGTTTTTCGCGCTCCATACGGGGTTAATTCAGCATACGACGCAAACGGTTGCTTCGGCCTTCCCCAACGACAAATTGATGGCTCTGCCCCAGTACCTCAAATCGCATGGTTACGAGACGTCGATATTTATCGGAGGCGATGCCACGCTCGATTCGCAGGCGATATGGGGCAATCGTTGGTACGATAAAATGGATTATTATATCGAATGGGACGACCGACTCGTCTTCAATGGTGCGCTCGATGAAATCGTCGGCGACGACGGCGCAAACCTCGACAAATCGCAGTTTAGCGTCGCATGGCTCATCACAAATCACGTCGATTGGACGTTGCCGAGCGATTTAGGCGTCGATCAAAGCGGGAAAACGCTCGTCGAAAAAATGTATCAAACGATGGCTTTCGACGACGACGAATTGCGCAAATTCATCACGACTTTAGACGAAAAAGGCGTGTTCAAAGATGCCATCGTCGTCATTACGGGCGATCACGGCTACGATCTCGGCGAGTACGAAGTCGAGAAATCGCAAGTCGCTGGGCTCGAAGCATGTCGGCGCAACGTGACGTGGATTCCGCTCGTCATGATATCGAATCGCGAAGATATGCCACGAGGCGAGCAATTGACGACCGCTTCGCATTCCGACGTCGCGCCGACGATTTTGTCGGCGCTCGATATATACGACGACAACGTCTTTACGGGCCACGATTTGTGGACGACGAATCGACGCATCACGATCAATACGAAATATGGCAATTCGATGATCGAAACGAACGATTTTACGGCAGTGTTTTCGGATCCCGTCGATCGACTCTATTCTACCCACGACTATATGCAACGGTCGAATGTCGCCTCCTCGCATCCAGATGTCTTGAAAGAGCTCCGTCGCTTGGTCGATGATTATTGTGCGATAGTCGATTATGCATACGAGCGTGGGATGTTTTAGACGAAAAAGCCGTGCGTATGCGCACAGCGTAGCGAGCACATAGCACGGCAGCGCAGGCGTATGCGCGCAAGGGCGGAACGCCCGAGCACATAGCCGTAGCCCCCCGAGCCCGTATTGAGCGATAGCGAAATAGGGCGATAAAGAGCCCGTATTGAGCCCGTAGGGCGAAATAGGGCGCAAAACGCGCTTTTTTGCCAGTTTGATGCAGATACAAGGAAGCTAGCCCAAGGGGGGCGGGGGCGTACTCAGGTACGTTCCCGCCGCACGCGTGGCGACGCTGACGCCGTAGATGCGCAAAATGGCAAAAAAGAGAGCCCGTATTGAGCGATAGCGAGATAGGGCGATACAAAAAATGGTGCCCGAGGCGGAGAAAATGTGTGGATTTGTTGCTACAATGAATCGCGGTGCGGTGATCGGGGAGAAAAATAGATTGTAACAAACTGAAATATGTGGAAAATAACGACGCTGTAATAATGGCGTTGCACCTCGACCATATAGGGCAAGCGACGAGTTTGTTGGAAAAACGGCACGGAGGATGGAGATGCGAAGAAGCGTTTTGTTGGCATATGCGACGGTGGCGGCATGTGCGATGTTTGTTTCGAGTACGGCGCACGCCATATCGATATGCCTCGACCCAGGGCATGGTGGTAGCGATCCGGGGGCTGTGGGGTGCGGTTTGAAAGAGGCCGAAGTCGTGCTCAAGTCGTCGAAGATGCTCAAGACGATGCTCGAGTCGGCGGGGCACACGGTCTACATGACGCGGACGTCGAATGTCGACGTCGGGTTGGGGGCGCGAGCGAGTTATGCCAATGGCAAGGGCGTGGCGACTTTCGCGAGTATCCACAACAACTCCTTTAGTAATCCGACTGCGACGGGGATCGAAACGTTTTGTTACATCAATAACTTGAGCAAGAAAAGCGGCACGCAGGCCAAGAACATTCAGAACAATATGATAGCGACGTGGCCGTTGGCCAATCGCGGTGCGAAAGAAGCGAATTATGCCGTCGTGCGCGAAACGAATATGCCCGCGACGTTGTCGGAGCTGGCGTTTATCAGCAACTGCAGCAAAGACGCGAAGTATTTGGCCAACGATGCCGAGCTCAAGAGGGCGATGGTGGCGCATTGCAAAGCTATCGTCGCACAATGGGGCGGCAATGCGGCAAAGTGCTCCGAAGGCGGTGGTGGCGGTGGCGGCGGCGAAACGACGTCGAAAGGCACCATCATGGCGGGCACGTTCAACACCACGATTGCCAATGACAAATGGCTAGGCGGCGTGAAATATACGGTTGGCGGGCAAACGCAAACGAGTGCCGGATCGTATTCGATGATGTCGTTTTCGCTCGCGCCGGGCAAGTATTCGGCGACGGCTTCGAAAGATGGCTTTAACACGGCGACGAAAGAGTGCCAAGCCGTCACGGCGGGCCAAGTCGCGTGGTGTTCGATTGCGCTCACGCCGAAACCTGCCGAAATTAAGCCTGGCACGGCTGTCGGGCACGTCGACAATGCGGCAACTGGGGCGCACATCGCCAATGCCAAAGTCGACATTAAGAATGGCGCAACGGCGACATATAACGGCAAAGACAAATGGTCGTTTTCGGTCAACCCTGGCACGTATCAAATCATAGCAACGGCCGACGGCTACGACGACAATGAGAAGAGTTGTACCGTCGTTTCGCAAAAAGAGAGCGATTGCACGATTACGCTCACGCCCAAGAAGGGGACGATTACGGGCGCCGTGACCGATGGTGCGCAAAACGTCGCCGCGAAAGTCTCGCTCAACGATTCTAACGTCGATTACGATGCTTCGACGCCGTTTACATTTACCGTCGATGCGGGCACGTATACGATCAACGCCATTGCCGAGGGCTACAAACCCGGTTCGGCGTCGTGCACCGTCAATCCGGGTCAAACGGCGACGTGCAATATTACGGTCGAAAGAGAACAAGTCGCCGTCGAACGCGGCACGCTCATGGGGCTCGTCAAAGATGCCAATAGTGGCGAAAACGTCAAGAGCGATGTGACGACAAACGATCAAACCGTCCACTTTACGGGCACCGAATATTATCGCTTCTATCTCGAACCCGGCGAATACACCGTCACGGCAACCGCAACGGGCTATGAAAAAGGCGAAACCAAATGCACGGTGAAATCGGGCGAAAGCGTCCATTGCGATATTTCGATAACGCCGCTAGGCGGGGCATTTGCGGGCACATTGCTCGATGCTGTGACGAAACAACCGATCGATAGCGCCAAGAAACCGATCATCAAAATCGGCGAGTCGACTGTCGAGGTCGACGATAAGGGCGCGTGGAAATCGACGCAAGCCGCTGGCGAATACGACGTTTCGGCATCGGCCGAGGGCTACCGTACGACGGCTGTTTCGTGCACGGTCGAACCGGGCAACCAAGAATCGCCTTGCGAAATCTTGCTCGTGCCAAACGACACCGCCACGGGCGCGCTCGTCGGATATGTCTACGACAGCCGAAGCGAAACGATGCGCATTCCCGCCACGGTTTCGATCGATGGCTATAGCCCCGCCAAATACCCAGGCAAGGGAACTTGGCGCATGACGAATTTGCCCGCCGGATTCTATAACGTTCGCGCAACGGCCGACGGTTACTACGAAGCAACGAGAGAATGCCAAGTCATGCCAAGCGACGACGATAAAGAATATAGCCCCTGCAATATCGGCCTCGTCGCCAAATCGACTGGCGGTGCCGTCGTCGAAGCCGAATACGACACGCCGACGACAAAAGTTCAAGTCTATTCCGATTCTTGCTCGGCTACGCCGGCGACAAACAACGCCCATTCGTGGATGGCTTGGGCGCTCGGTATCGTCGCCCTCGTCGGATTGGGCATTCGTAGACGATTATCGTAAGGAGAGTTTTACAATGAAATGGTATCGCATCATCGCTACGACAACGATTCTCGTCGCCTCTTTTGCCGCGCTACAAGCCTCGGCTCAAGACCTCGTGCAAACCCAAAATCAAGCACAAAATCAAGCACAAACGCAGAATCAAGCACAAACCCAAAATCAAGCGCAAACCCATAATCAAGCGCTCGAACGCGGTCAGGCAAAAGAACAAACCCAAGCCAAAGAACAAATCCAAGTCACCGATCTCGTCCCCGCGCAAGCCATACTCCCCGCGCGTGAACGCGTCGAAGCCCCCGTTCACGTCGATCGAAAACCCGGTCTCCGTTTGCCCGTCGATGGCGAAATGATCGCGCTCGACGCGGCAAATATGTGGACTATCTCCGATGTTCCCGAGGCAAAATTGACCGAAATTTCGAAAATCAGCACAAACACGAAATTCCCTTCGATTTCGCCCAACGGCGACAAAGTCGTCTTGTTTAGCCCCGAAAAAGGCGAAACGCCAAAACGACTCATCCAATGGTCGCGCCACGAAAAAACAGACCACGAAATCATGCGCGGTCAAGACGTCTCGACTTACGTCACCTGGGACGACGCCGACAACATCTCAATGCGCCAAGCCGACAAGCCCTTCTTCCACGATGGCCAAATGCTCAAACTCAAATTGGGCAATAAAAAAGCGACACTGCGCGCGAAAAAACGCCTCTCCGAATCGAAATACTTCACCTACGACGCCGACGATATCATCATCCTCGTGCGCAAAGATACCGAGACGCTGCAGGCGATTTCCGATACATCGGCCGACCGATACTATTCGCCCATGTTGTCGCCCGACGAAAAATTCGTCGTCTTCAACGGCCTGACGACGGGCGTCCACGTCTTCGACATCGAACAAAACGCCGTCGTCTACATCGGCGAAAAAGGCACCGATCCGAGCTTCTCGCCCGACGGCCGCTACCTCATCTATGCCGTCACCACCGACGACGGCGACGATTTCACCTCGGGAAACCTCGTCTTGATCGACCTCAAAACCCATTCGCGCCGCACGATTTCTAACCCATCAAAAGAAATCCGACTCCGCGGTTCGATCAGCTACGACGCCCAATTCGTCGCCTACGAAACGACTAAAGGCGTCTTCAGAGCAAAAATCGTGAATCAATAATTCCCTTCCGCCCTCTCCTTGCCCCTGCCCACCACAAATGTCCCCCTCTCCATTTATGGAGAGGGGGTTGCCAATATGCCGGGGGTGAGGTCAAACGCCCGCCGCGGCGGGCGTCTATTCCCTCTCTCCATTTATGGAGAGAGGGCTAGGGGGTGAGGTCAGGGGATCTTTTTAAGGTGATTCGGGTTTGCGAGTCGTCCGAATTCGTTGTAAATACGATTCGAATTTTGAGGTACCAGAGACGCCTCCGTGTGCGCACTCGGTACCTTTGGCATTTCAACATTCCTCGGAGGCTTCATGATACCTCAGCACCATTATATGTCTTGTATCGGCTGTGGAACGCGCGTACACGCCTATGATTCGGCGACTTTTTCGTGTCCAAATCGCGAATGCATGCCCGAAGTCAACCATATCCTTCAGAAAAAACACGTCGTCACGACGCCACTCTGGCAACGCAGTAAACTCGAAGATTCGAACAATCCATTCGTTCGCTATCGCCACCGCCTCTTGGGCTATCACCGTTGCCTCAATTCGCACCACACCGACATAGACTACCTCGAGCGCATCGCCCGACTCGACGGCGCACTCCAAGCCATCGACGGCACGGGCTTCGCCGAAACTCCCCTGACCATCGAAACCAACCTGGCCAACGCCATCGGTCTCGATCCGCTCCAAAAACTCTTCGTCAAAGACGAAACACACAACGTCGCAGGCTCGCACAAAGCACGCCATCTCTTCGGCGTCTTGCTCAATCTCTCGCCCGCCTCCCTCAAAGCCCCATTTGCCATCGCCAGCTGCGGAAACGCCGCACTAGCCGCCGCCGTCGTCTGCAAAGCCGCAGGCGCACAACTCGAAGTCTTCATCCCAACCGACGCCGAACCCAGCGTCGTCGAACGGCTCAAAACGCTCGGCGCTCACTTGCACATCTGCGAGCGACGCGAAGGCGAATTGGGCGACCCATGCTACCTCCGCTCTCTCGAAGCCGTCGCCAACGGCGCCATCCCTTTCACATGCCAAGGACCCGACAACGGGCTCACCATCGAAGGCGGCGAAACACTCGCATACGAAATCTTCGACCGATGGCACGCCGAAAACCAAACATGCCACCACATGTTCGTTCAAGTCGGCGGCGGCGCACTCGCCTCGAGCTCCGCACAAGCTCTCGCAGAAGTCATGCGACACGAGCCCCTCGCCGTTCTACCGCGATTCCACACCGTCCAAACGCGCGGCGCATTCCCACTCGCTCGCGCCTACGACCGACTCGTCCGCGTCATCGACGCTCGACTACACGACAAACCATTCCCACAACTCAACGCCTACCAAGACGACCTATCGTTCGAACAACGCGCCAACGACCACAGCGCCGAAAACATCGCACAACTCCTCGTCATGGCAGACTGCATTCGCGCCGCTTGGGACTCCACCGCCGTTCAATCCGCCGTCCGATACGCCGCCGCCAACAAACACCTCTTCATGTGGCCCTGGGAAGACGCTCCACACTCCATCGCACACGGCATTCTCGACGACGAAACTTACGACTGGTACAACATCGTTTGCACCATGCTACGCACCGGCGGCATCCCACTCGTCGCCGACGAAACGCTACTCGCCGATGCCCACAAACTCGCGCATACGCACACGCAAATCACCCCATCGGCCACGGGCAGCGCAGGCCTCGCCGGCCTCATGCTCATGAAACGAGCCAACGCCATCGCCGAATTCGAAAACGTCGCACTCTATTTCACCGGGATCGAACGCTAATCGCGCACACGCCCCGCGACTCCCCCACCCCGACTCCGCCTAAACGCGCCCTATGCCTTCTGCATACGGGCGCGCGAAGTTGCGCCAATGCGCAACTTCGTCGGGCTATCTCGCCCCATTCGGTGCTCAATACGCCCTCTTTGTCGGGCTATCTCGCCCCATTCGGGGCTCAATACGCCCTCTTTGTCGGGCTATCTCGCCCCATTCGGGGCTCAATACGCCCTCTTTGTCGGGCTATTTCGCCCCATTCGGGGCTCAATACGCCCTCTTCGTCGGGCTATTTCGCCCCATTCGGGGCTCAATACGCCCTCTTTGTCGGGCTATTTCGCCCCATTCGGGGCTCAATACGCCCTCTAGCCCCACTCCAACCCAATTCCCCCCCTCTCCATTTATGGAGAGGGGGGGGCCGATAGGCCGGGAATGAGGTCAGGGGCGCGAGTAGCCCCACCTCATGGTTGGTCTCTTTCACCCATGAAAGAGACCAACCCTACCCCATAGTTTGTCTCTTTCACCCATGAAATAGCCCAACCCCACCCCATGGTTTGTCTCTTTCACCCATGAAATAGCCCAACCCCACCCCATGGTTTGTCTCTTTCACCCATGAAATAGCCCAACCCTACCCCATGGTTTGTCTCTTTCACTCCCGAAAGAGCCCAACCCTACCCCATGGTTTGTCTCTTTCACCCATGAAATAGCCCAACCCTACCCCATAGTTTGTCTCTTTCACCCATGAAAGAGACAAACACGACTTCTGGGGCGCGCTACGCGCGCAACCACCAATCGACAGCTGTCGGGCGCCATACGTCGCTCAAATGCTCCGTCTGGCGACGTTCGACGAAATCGCTTTGCATCTTTTTCAGCTCCGTTCGATCGATGATCGACGGGTCGCGACTTGCAACATTGAAATCGACGCCAAATCGCGCCATGTTTTTGTTCACGATATCGACGATTGCTTCGTCGAATGATTGAACTTTCGGGTGCGTTCGTATCGCCTCGGGCAAAAGTGGCATAAATGCCGCCCGATATACTGCCCTGTCTTTGCCGCCATAATCCCAATAATGCGGCGGTATTTGTGCACAAAAATCGTATAATTCTGCATCGAATAACGGATCGTAAAAGTATTGTTTCGACATTCGTGCCGTTATATCAATCGCTCGCATCATATATTCCCATTCGTCGCAAAGCGGCATAGATGCTCGCTCTTGGTATTGCGTCGATGTGAATATATTGTCAAACATCGGATTTTCATTGCGCATCCAAAATTCGCGATTGCATACTTTCCGAACGATTGCTTCACTCGTGTTCGTTTTATGTATGCCAAAATACTTTGCCAATAAATATGTAATATATCGTTTTGCCAAATATCGATATGTCGAAAAGCGAATATTATTCGCATAGTTCAATAGTTCGCCAAATTTTCTATATTTCCATAAATCGCCCAATATGGCTTCGACACGCGCTTTGACGATGAAGTTGCCACCATACCCAGTGATGATCGTACGGCTGTAGGGCTGCGGCGCCATTTGGCGATAAGTCCAGAGGTTGATTTCGAGCCCTGGGCTACATATCGGCCCATAGCCATGAGCATTCGAAGCGATCACATCGTCGCCGATGTCGGTTCTCAACCCCATATCGAGGCGATGCGCCGTGATGGGCAACGCCTGCGCCAAGACGTCGATTTCGGTCGATTCATCGCACGACGCATGTCGCGACGACAAGAGCGAAAACGTTTCGATCGGGTGCTCGCGCGTCGCCCCCGTCGCTCGCGCGTATGCGGCAACGATGCTCGTCGAATCGAGCCCACCCGATAGCGTAAAAACCGGCGGCTTCGTCGTCGGTATCCGACCAATCGCACGCGCATGACATGCCCGTAACGCTTCGACTGCCTCGTCGAACGAAATATCTAACGGCGCATAACGACGACGATGCCAATACATATCCGAACGCGCATCGACACCGCTCTCCACGCCCCCGCACCCTCGGCCACCGCCAAAAGGATCCAAAAACGCCCCTAAATCACTCCCGCCCCAAAGCCTCACTTCGCCCGGATATAGCCGCGACGTTTGACGCCAGACGTCATTGCGCCGCGTCTCGTTCGATCCATACAGAAACCGCGCAAACCAATTCTCATCGATATCGCGCTGCGCATTGATATGTGCATGCGCCTGCGGCGACGATGTGATGCTCAAATAGTCGCCATATTCCGTCGCCAATATCGGAATCCATCCGAATTTGTCGCGAAAGACGCAAAATTCATCGGTCTCGGTATTCCATACAATGCCCGCACAAACGCCGAGCGCGTCGATAAAATGACGACTATCGCCGTCTTTGGGCGATCGCATCGCTCGCCATACGTCGCGCGGCGTATCGGTATGCGACAACGCCACGACGATATAGGGCGACTCATAGAGATGGGCAATATCGTGCGGCGTAGGCGTCGCCTCGATCGCCAAACAATAACGCGACGTCGAATACACTGGCGTCCAAGATTGGCCAAGTGCAAGAGGAAGCGAACGATCTGTCGTGATGATGAAGTCTGCCATCGTGTTCTCTAATTTCAATGGGGGTTCAAATAGTTGCCATGCGCATAGATATGTCGTAGGTTTCGGGCCGCGAATCGGTAGTCATTTTACTACCGATCTGCACAGTATACGACTAAAAGGATTTTTCTCGCATGGTAGAAGGGAGAATTAAAAAGATTAAAAAAGCGCGCTTTGCATTGCCGAGCCTCGTCACCTTGGGATCGGTCTTTTGCGCGTTCTTGTCGATGTCTTTCGTCTTCAAATCGCAAGCACTCCAAGGCGATGAACGGCTACTGCTGCTCCAATACGCGGCAATCGCGATTATCGGCAGCATCGTCTTCGACACTTTCGACGGCAAAGTCGCTCGCTGGACAAAGACGTCGACGAAATTTGGCATGGAGCTCGACAGCCTCTCCGACTGCGTCAGTTTCGGG
This sequence comes from Myxococcales bacterium, assembly GCA_004554395.1. Lineage (GTDB taxonomy): Bacteria > Myxococcota_A > Bradymonadia > UBA4248 > UBA4248 > UBA4248. The sequence goes on from SFMP01000046.1 coordinate 15,967, forward strand.
ATCGCCCCCGCGCTCCTGATCTACGGCTTTGCACTCAACGAAGCCGGTATCTTTGGGCTCATCGCGAGCTTCATTTATGCGTGCGGTGCCCTCCTGCGACTCGCGCGATTCAACATCGAAGCCCCAGATGAAGGCGTCCAGACGTTCTTCAAAGGCATACCATCGCCCGCCGGCGCGGCCTGCCTCGCAGCCATCGTCTTGGCTTGCATCGACACGCAGATCATGCCCTCGACGCCCTTCGAACTCAATACGCTATGCGTCGTCGCCATCGCCGTCGGCTTGCTCATGGTGTCCAACGTCAAATACAAAACGCTCAAAGGCAAAAAGACAAAAGGCGATATCGCTTTCGTCCTCATCGGGCTCATCTTGTTCGGATCGATGTGCTTCGTCTTTACGCCATCTATCGCCTTCTTCTTGCTCGTTTGCTACTTCGTCGTCTATGGCATGTTGCTCACGATCTACCTCAATCTCAAACGCGTTCCACGACGACGACGCGCCTGGCGCGAATCGAGCATTTCTAACCCCGCCGTCAAACGTTCCAATAAAGAAGAAACGACCAAAAACGCCGACAAAAATGCCGATAATTCGGCCCACAAAGACAATTCTGCATCGGATTCAAAAGACGTCGACAAAATTGCCGATAATTCGGAACGCGAAGACAAATCGGCTTCGAATTCTGAAGATTCGAAAGCGGCAGAAACCTCGGCAAAAACAGCCGAAACAAAGACCGAAGACTAGTCTTCCAACGGCGACAAAGTCGCACTACGCTTCACTCAAGCATCGTTCGATGAACGATGCCCTTTTCGCTCGAAAATAAGGCACCGCGATGGCAAAAAACCGCATGCGCAATGTTATCCGTCTTCTGATAATGGCAAATCTCATCGGTTTGGTGCCATCGTTTGTCGAAAACGCTTGGGCAAATGCCGATGCCAATACGCCGCAAGCGCAAAACGCTTCTGCATCGCCCGACGATGTTGCGCCGCAGGGCGACGAACCACAAAACGACGACTCGGCACAAGACGACGACTTCGCCAGCGATTTCTCCGCACTCAGCAAAATCGCTCCGCCCGACGGATCCGAAGAATACGGCGAAATCTATCAAATGCGCGTCTTAGAACGATCGCTACTGCCGTCTAGTATTCAAGATAATGGCATCAATGACGAACAAAATTTGATTCAACAAGCTGCCGATCCGATGGGGCTCACCCCCGACGAAATTTTTCATGCCCTCGGTTCGGGCACGAGCGATGAATATCAAAATCGCGGTCTACAACGACAAGCGACGAAACTCATGACGTCGGCGATTCAATCGATACAAAACCAAATTCAATCGGCGGGATCGGGGCTCGTCTTGCCTTTTGGGCTCGATTGCGCTCAACAAAAAGCCGTGCAAGAATACGTCGCCATCTTTTCGGCGCCAGGTTCGGGCACGATGAAGACATGGCTCAAGCGCATGGCGCGTTGGAAACCATCGCTCGAACGCGTCCTCGCTCAAGAAGGCGTGCCCCTCGAACTCGTCTATTTAGCCATGATCGAAAGCGGATTTAAACCGCGCGTCAAAAGTCCTGCCTCGGCCGCTGGCATGTGGCAATTCATGGCAGGCACCGCCGTCGAAATGGGGCTGCGCATCGATGCCTACGTCGATGAACGATTCGATCCGATTAAAGCCGCTCACGCCGCCGCCGGATACCTCAAAAAACAATATCATCGATACCATTCATGGCCCCTCGCTATGGCCGCCTATAACGGCGGACCCGGCACTGTCAACATCGCCATCGACCGATATAATACGACCGATTATTTCAAACTCGTCGAATACGGCGCCATGTATGACGAAACTCGCCGATACGTCCCGCGAATCCTCGCTGCGGCCATCATCGGGCAAAATCCAAAAGCATTCGGATTCGACGGATTAAAAGGTGAGTCTCCTTTTGCATTCGATACTGTACAAGTCCCCGGAAATACGAAATTGGCAGCATTGGCAGAAGCCGCTAATTGCTCGATCGAAACGCTTCAAGACCTCAACCCCGAACTGCTCAAAACTGTCACACCACCTGGCGACGATTATACACTTCGCATACCCGCCGGGCGCTTTTCACAATTCGTCGACAAATTCGATAACGTCAAACGAAAATATGCCAATCATTCCGATTCAATGACTTTGCGATTTGGCGAGACGATCGATACTTTGGCCAGCGAAATCGACGTGCCTGCACGCGTTTTGCGACAAATCAATCAATTAGGCGCAAAAGAAAACTTGAGCTACGGCGCCGATGTCGCCGTTCCAAACGGCTCAAAACGACATAAAAATGCCAAAAAAGACGACGACAATCTCCCCATTGCCCTCGTCACGTCTGAAACATTTACATTTAATCAAAAGAAACGCGTCTTCTACGTTACACAGAAAGGCGACTCCGTCGCCGCCATCGCTCGCGTTTTCGGGCTCTTGCCCAACCAACTCGCCATTTGGAACGATCTCGACGTTTGGGCAAAATTGCGCCCAAATATGTATTTGCAAATCTTCGTCGACAAATCATTCGACGATGCCAATATCCGCTACTTCGCCGAAAGCGACGTGCGCATCGTCGTCAAAGGATCGCCCGAGCACCAAGAAATCATCGACGCAAAGCGCAAGACAAACGCAAAAGCCGCCGCCTCGGCAAAATCCTCCGGCGCCCACTTCGTCTATCATACCGTCGCCAAAGGCGATTCCATCTCAAAGATCGCCAAAAAATACGGCGTATCCGTCGATTCCATCCTCAAACTCAACAAGATGAAAGCCTCCGACCCAATCCGCAAAGGCGCAAAACTCAAAGTCAAAAAGCGATAAGGCTAGAAAAACAAAAGTTCCCCCTTGACCTCACCCCCGGCCTGTCGGCCCCCCCTCTCCATAAATGGCGAGGGGGAATGAAGCGCCCTGAAGGGGCGCCAGAACACAGCCCGTGGTAAGCGAAGCGCAACCCCGGGTTTCCGATTGTCGCTACATCTAGCTCCCTGAAGGGGCGCCAGAACACAGCCCGTGGTAAGCGAAGCGCAACCCCGGGGCGCCAGAACACAGCCCGTGGTAAGCGAAGCGCAACCCCGGGTTTCCGATCGTCGCTACATCTAGCGCCCTGAAGGGGCGGCAGAATACAGCCCGGGGTAAGCGAAGCGCAACCCCGGGTTTCCGATCGTCGCTACATCTAGCGCCCTGAATGGGCGCCAGAACACAGCCCGGGGTAAGCGAAGCGCAACCCCGAGGCGCCAGAACACAGCCCAGGGTAAGCGAAGCGCAACCCTGGGGCGCAAGGATACGTGCATAACCCAACCATACACATCCGCAAAACATGTATCTCCAAACCCTCAGTTTTTTTAATTCTTCGTCAAAAAAAGTTGCGGATTTTGATATGTATACTTATGATACAGTCGATTTATAGCCACTTCTGTGGTTGTAAATCATAACGCCATATCATTGACTGTTGTAGGGTTTTATATTTTTAGCACACATCGTTTGTATGATTTTGTAAAATAATAGAGGAGTTACATCATGAAGAATTGCAAATTGTATTGGATCTCTCTCGCTACGACGATGCTCTTCGCCTCTGGTTGTGGCGATGCAATCTCGACGGAAGAAGTGCCATCGAACCTGCCTGGCACGACGGCATGCACCAACGGCACTTGGAAATGCGACGACAATGTGCTTTCCAAATGCATAGCTGGGAAATGGGATAAGTTCAAAATGTGTGGCAACAATGCCATTTGCAATGACAAAACAGGAGAGTGCACAAAGATGAATGGCGAAACCAAATGCCGCAATACAGAGCATCTCTTCGCTGGTCGATGCGAAGCCGACACTCTCGAACACTGTGGCGCACATGGCAACGCATGCAATGTCGAAAACGGAACGAACATTTGCAACAAAGGAAAGTGTGATTTCGAGTGCTTTGATGGTTTTGATAAAATCAATGGCGCCTGCGAAAAGAACACCGGTGAGTCTTTTGTATCGGAGTGGCTCGTTAATCCTGGCACTGAATTGTGCATTCCAATTGGGCAACGACGCGATGATATTCAAATATGCTGGGGCGATGGAGCTTGCGAGACTATACCCACATCGGATACATCTGAATTCATTTGCCATACTTATTCTCATTCAACTGGGGATTATACGACAATTTCCATTACAGGATCAATTCAGTATTGGAGTTGCCGTCATAACGATAGAACTGAAACTTGCATACGTCTGCATGCAATACATAATTATGGAAAAGTAAAATTTGGAAATTATGCGTTTTATGATAGCGCTCTTGAAGTCATTCCAACTGATAAAATGCCTATATTTAACGACAATAGCATGAAAGGTGCTTTCGCTGGTTGTTATCGTTTTGATCAAGACATCAACTTCTGGGATACGTCAAACATCACAGATATGAGCGAAATGTTCTATGATGCATTTCGCTTCAACCAGCCTCTCAATGACTGGGATACATCAAACGTCACAAATATGAGCAGGATGTTTTACCTCGCAAAGAGCTTCAACCAGCCTCTCAATGGCTGGGATATTTCTAATGTCACAAATTTGAGCGGTATGTTTCAAGGCGCAGAGAGTTTTAATGGTGACATCGATAATTGGAATACTGCAAATGTCAAAGATATGAGTAACATGTTTGCGGCGGACACCAAATATATCAAGGAAAGGCCCTACATCGTCTACGCGTACACCATATTTAACAAACCGATAAACAGTTGGAATACTTCAAATGTCACCAATATGAGCAGGATGTTTTACCTCGCAAAGAGCTTCAACCAGCCTCTCAATGATTGGAACACGTCAAACGTCACCAATATGAGCGAGATGTTTCATTTCGCATATCGTTTCAACCAATCTCTCGACAAGTGGGATACTTCAAACGTCAACAATATGAGCAAGATGTTTAGTGGCGCATATTGTTTCAACCAACTGCTCAATGACTGGGATACTTCAAACGTCACCGATATGAGCGAGATGTTTTATCACGCAGATGATTTCAACCAACCGCTCAATGATTGGGATACGTCGAATGTCACAAATATGAGCAACATGTTTAACAACGCAAAGGCTTTCAACCAACCGCTCGACAAATGGAATACATCGAACGTCACTGATATGAGGCAGATGTTTTGGGGCGCACATAGTTTCAACCAATCTATCAATAAATGGAATACTTCAAACGTCAC
>SFMP01000047.1 GCA_004554395.1 Myxococcales bacterium
AAAAAGATACTGCAAACAGCACCGACACGAGTGACGCGACTACTAACGATTCAAAACCAAATGAAGATAGCGAGAAACTCAGTCAAGAACAACAAGTTGAACAAACGATTATACTCGACGCTCCAAATACCGATCTTCCCGACAATCCATTCAACCCACTTCTGACGAATGATCAAATGATCGTTGCAACCGATAATAGCTACAACATCGGCAATTCAAACGACGTTCTAACCTACACTTTCACAGACGATACTTCTGGCATATCCAACTACCAAATGACATCAACCGACACGAATGTCATCATCAGTTCTCTCGATAGTTCAAATCATGACAACACTCTAACAATAAACGTAAAACCAGAACAAATGGCTATGAATTCCATAAAAACTACAACTCAAAATATTATTCCCCCCCAAACAAATGGAGTGAACCTTATCGCCAATACTGAGGCTCTCAATACCAATGACTTTTCTTACGATCATAAAACTCCCAAAAACGCTAGATCTATAGAATACGATCATCATCCCAAAGAACCAAAGACCGTTGCTGAACTCTATGCACACAATTCCCTGAAGCAAAGACAGCAAAATAGGCTTTATGAACTCGGTTTGGGGACTGAACGAAATCGCTTTTACGAAACAACAAATAATGCGGCTAGACGAGTAGCCAAGATTTCCGCTAATCTCCATAACAAACACAAAGCCCAAAAGCACCGACGAAATCGCCTCTCAAAGAAAATCAATAACAGTGCTAAAGAAGGCAATGAACAGCTACAATTCTTACAATCATTCAACTACACCCCCATCGAAGCAAACTACATGAGTCTAGAAACGCCCGAAGCTCTTTGGGAACGAAAAAAGGCCTCAAAAAAGGATTCAAAAAAGAAAAACAAAAAATCCTAACATTTTCCCAATCTCTATGCGCTTTTTGTCGTACAATACTCGCCGCCCTCGGGCGGCGGCGTACCATCGGCAGGCCGGCGGCCTCGGGCGGCTATGCCGAAGTTCATTTTCGCTCGCAGGCGTATCATGGCTACGACAGAAGCAAGTGCATTGCGTCTTTGGGCAATGATCCCATTTTTTAGAACGTTTTAAGGAGACCATTATGGAACTAAGTGATCGCGTCATTGAGATTTTTAAGGCGATAGCGCAAGTACCGCGCCAATCCAAGCACGAAGCGAAAATTTCGGCTTGGCTCGCCGATCGCGCCAAATCTTCGGGCTTCGAAGTCGAACGCGACGATGCCAACAACGTCATCATTCGAGTCCCTGCGACAAAAGGCTACGAAAACGCCCCGATTATCGCACTACAAGGTCACATGGACATGGTCTGTGAAAAGACGCCGACGTCGACGCACAATTTCGATACCGATCCGATCGAAGTCATCATCGAAGGCGACTGGATGCACGCCAACCAAACGACGCTCGGCGCCGATGACGGGTTAGGCGTCGCCCTCGCCCTTGCCATGGCCGAAGATCCCAACGTCGAACACCCTAGACTCGAAATCATCATCACATCCGACGAAGAAACCGGCATGACGGGCGCCATCGCGCTCAAGCCCGAATCCGTCCAGGCTCGCATTCTCCTCAATCTCGATAGCGAAGACGAGGGCATTTTTACCGTCGGATGCGCCGGCGGACGCGAAACGACGTCGACGCTCGATCTCAGTCGTGCACCGCTCGTCGCCGGATCTCGAAAAGTCGACATCCACGTCACGGGACTTTTGGGCGGTCACTCGGGCTGCGAAATCCACCTCGGACGCGCAAGCGCCATTAAACTCATCAACCGCATCATAGCTCGTGTTCTCGATACCGTCTCCGATGCGCGCCTCGTCACCATCTCCGGCGGTTCCGAACACAATGCCATTCCACGCGATGCCGTCGTCTCGCTCGCCGTTGCGGCTCGCGATAGCGCAAAAGTCGTCGAAATTGCCAAAGAAATGGGCGCCATTTTCGCGAATGAATACGCCTCGACCGATCCAAGCGTCGTCGTCACGACCGACGTCTCCGATATCGCAGGCGATGCCTTCGATAATGCCTCTTTGCGACGCATCTCCGATCTCATCTACTGCTACCCGCACGGCGTTTCTTCGATGAATCACGACGTCGAAGGACTCGTCGAAACGTCGAATAACTTCGCCAGAATCCGCATCGAAGGCAATCAGCTCAAAACCCTCTCTAGCCAACGTTCAAATGTCGCATCAAAACTCGATGCCATCACGCAACGCGTCGAAGCATGTATACGACTCGCCGGTGGCGTCCCCAATTCTGGCGAAGGCTACCCTGGCTGGCAACCCGATATGAACGCCGATATCGTCCATCGTTGCGTCGACGTCTACGAAAAGCGATTCGGCAAAAAACCCATCGTCAACGTCATTCATGCCGGTCTCGAATGTGGACTCATCGGCGCCAAAATCCCGGGCATTCAAATGATTTCATTCGGTCCTACCGTCGTCTCCCCGCACTCGCCCAAAGAACGCGCACAAGTCTCTACGATTTCCATGGTCGCCGACTTCATCGTCGATCTCTTCAAAACATATCGATAACGCGTTGCGAGAAGGTGCATTATGAGTCAAAACGACAATCTCTTTAAGAAAATTATGCGCGGCGAAATTCCGTCGAGCAAAGTCTACGAAGACGACGACGTCTTCGCTTTCAACGATATATCGCCCGTCGCACCGACGCATATTCTCATCATCCCAAAAGCCCCCATCGACAGCCTCGACGAATTGACCGACGACGATGCGACGACCGCAGGAAAACTCCTCGTTGCCGCTTCAAAGCTCGCCAAAAAGCTCGGATTCTCAAAAGACGGCTATCGATGCGTCATCAATACAGGGGCGCAAGCCGGTCAAACCGTTCCCCATCTCCATCTCCACCTCATCGCAGGGCGCGATTTTATTTGGCCACCAGGCTAACTCCTCCCCTACGCTCTAATCGATAGAGGTTGACGACATCTAAAGGCGCCCAAAAGGCGCTTTTTTTTGATCCCATCGCACAAATTCACGGGAATTGGGTGGAGCGCCCGCAGGCGCAGATCGAAACTATTGTGCAACTGGCGCCCGCAGGGCGCCGGTGAGTGCTCTTCGCAAAATGCGAACGCAGGGCGCATTTTGCGCTTTTTTTGATCTATTTCTTGACAATGTGAGATTTACACCTACATTGTAGCACATGTAGCGCAGAGATTTGACGTCATCGTCATTCGCTGTTGCTTGTCGTGAAACGCACAGCGCCCAATCGCGGATTGCGGCGCGTTCCGGAACGCACGAGTTCTTCTGGGCTCGTGCCTTTAAGGAGGAAATACCATGAATCAAGAAACTCAAATAGGCAATGCACTTCGCCAAGCCAATCCACAAGACGCCGTCTCTGTAGCCGTCATGGCTCGAGAACTCGTTCGTTCGGGCATGAAACTCGATGAGAAATCGCTCAATCGCGAAATTCTTTCAGGTCTCATGTCGAAGGCCAATCCCGACGATCCGCAATCGCTCAAGGCGCTCTGCAAAGAGCTCATCGAACAAGGCTATGGGCCGAAACTCATCGCGCCAGCGCCCTTGGCAAACGATAATCTCATCGTCATCAACCCGATCAAGATCAATCCATCCGTCCAAGGTCAAATGCCTGGTCGCGGATGGGCTTTCATTTGGGAACTCGATCGCGCCTGCGATAACTTCAACTGGCTCATCGGTGCCCACATTACCGTCGATGGCCGTCTCTACACGGTTCAAGGCATAGAAAACATGCCCAACGAGCCGCAAATCGGCGATCGACTCACCCTTCTCTGCTCGGCTGTCGCTCTCGATACCGAAAAAGAAGAACGCGTCGCTTAGTCCAATACATTCGCCCCACCGTGCCCCATCCCGCCCTGTGCGGCGGGCTGGCGAGCCGTGGCTGTCCACTTTTTTTCGATCGTAATCGCTTGCAAAAGACGACGCAAAAGCGTAAAGAGGCGCGCGTCTGGGAGCTCTAGAGCACCGACGTTTGTTTCCCTTTTTGGAGTCAATATGGACGACCCGCTCAGTTGCCATTTTTCATTAAAATGATCTGAGGGGGGCGACATTGTCTTCCTCAGGCTAGAGGAGGAAGACCACGATGCAAATCATTATGTGGCACCTGCGAGTGCCGTTATGCCAATCCATGCTGTTTTATTCTTCGAATAATGCGACTTTTCGACATGGATTAGCTCATGATAACCAATACAAACCATAGTGTAACGATCGACGACCTTTGGGAACTCTGGCCGTCTCTTTCCGAAGACGAACGGCTCGAATGGTTCGATCAACTTAGCCACGACGATGCCGAAGACTTCTTCTCCTCGATCACGTGCGAAGATCAATCTGCTCTCATCGCGGCAATGACACCGCACCAACAACGCCAATGGATGCGCATACTCGCTCCCGACGATGCCGCCGACGTTCTGCAACTCATCGACGACGAAGAAATGCAAAGACGACTCAAAACGTATTTGCAAGACCGCGTCCGCAACGAAGTCGATGCGCTCATGGCATATAAAGAAGACGAAGCCGGCGGTCTCATGAGTCCGCGATTTGCTCGCATTCGCCCCGATATGAGCATCGACGAAGCCATATTATACATTCGCAGGCAAATCCGCGACGAACTCGAAACGATCTATTACATCTACGTCCTCGACCATCAACAACACCTCCTGGGCGTCGTCTCTTTCGAAGACCTCATCAAAGCCTCGGGCGATAAAAAGGTTTCCGATGTCATGGAAACCGATCCGACCAAAGTCACCGACGATATGGACCAAGAATCTGTCGCTCTCATCTTCGCACGTGAAGACCATTTCGCGCTCCCCGTCGTCGACGCCGATAACGTCATGAAAGGGATCATTACGATCGACGACATCGTCGACGTCGTCAACGACGAGGCCACCGAAGACTTCCAGAAAATGGGCGGTATGGCCGCACTCGATAACGACTATCTCCAATCATCCTATGGCGAAATGTATAAAAAACGCATCGTTTGGTTGATAGCCCTTTTTTGCTGCACCATCTTTACGACGCGCGTCATGGATTACTATTCCAACGCCATCGAATCGGCGGTTATCCTTAGCGTATTCGTTCCGCTCATCATGGCTTCGGGCGGTAACACGGGTTCTCAAGCCGCAACCCTCATCACGCGTGCCATGGCTCTCGGCGAAATCCGTCAACGCGACGTCTTGCGCGTCTTCAAACGCGAATTTATCGTTTCGGGCTGCCTCGGACTCACGCTCGGCGTCATCGCTTTTCTCGTCGCTACGGGATTCTATCTCATGGGAACATTTCCCGCCGGCGACGGCATCTATTTGCGACTTTGCCTCACCATCGCCATCAGCGTTTTAATACTCGTCATCTACGGCTCACTCGTCGGTTCCATGCTCCCCTTCTTGCTCCGACTATGCCACGTCGACCCCGCCAGTGCCTCCGCCCCATTCGTCACGACGATCGTCGACGTCTCCAGTATCATCATTTATTTCACCATCGCTATGATGCTACTCAAAGGATTTTTATGATAAATCTCTAACGTCGATCATCGTTTTCCGAATTCGTCACGACGGCACTCACCTTTCCATCGATCAGGTGAATATCGACGACTTCATCGCGCGATACTTCACCTGCCGAACGAAGAACTTTTCCATCCGATTTGGTGACAAATGCAAACCCCTTCGCTAACAATGATCGCGGATCTAAACTATCGATTGTCGCTTGTAGTTTTTCTATCTTCGACATTTCTATACTCATGCGATGATGGAAAACCATATCGAATCTCGTCACGATCTCCGAAATCCGCTTTTCTTCCTCTTTCTTGCGCGATTCCAAAGCTAGACTCAACTGTTGCGATAACCTCGACATGTATTCATTTCGAAGACGACAAGCAGTCAATACCTCGTTTTTCAAACGATCTCTCAATCGCTCACAAGCCCCAACTCCCTCGACGATCCTCTTCTGCACCGTTTTATCGAGCATTCCACAAAGACTCGACAAATACAATTCATGCTTGCGTAACTCTTGCGATGTCACATTCGCGAGCTTGAGCGCGGCGCGTTCAATCCGCCCCACGAGCGATTCATGTGCCGTCCGAAGCACCGTTTCGATCGTCGCACTCAGCTCCTCGCAACGACGCACCTGCTCATCTAAACAATAGTTGAGAACGATGCTCACCTCGGTCGGCGTCTTCAAGCGATACCCAATCATATCGAGTACTGTGTAATCGCGATTATGACCTATCCCAATTAAAAACTTCAGCGGCGAACGCGCTACCCATTCGGCTATATATAAATTATTGAAATACGATAAATCCGTCACACTACCGCCACCGCGCACGATGACGCCAACGTCGAACTTTTCAATCCCCATCGCCTCGAGCCTCGAAAACATCTCCCGAAACGACGATTCCACCTCGCGCCCCTGCAACGCAACGGGGAACAGTGTGATGCGATACGGATAACCGCTTTCTCTAAACATAGTCATAAAATCGTCATATCCCGCTGCCGTCGTATTCGAAAACAATGCAATCCGAAGCGGTATCAACGGCATCGGCAATTTCAAATTCTGCTCGTGAATCCCCTTCGCCTCGAGTTGACGATATATCTCCGTTCGCCGCTTGATAAATTCTCCCTCGGCAAAATGCGGATCTATCGCATCGACACTTATCGAAATTGTACTTTGAACTTCGTATGCATTGATCTTCCCGTGGAGTCGTACTTTCACGCCATCTTTGATCTCGATCTTCCCCCCCAACGATCTCGTGATTAAATCGTATTGATTTCTCCAAATGCAAACTTTGATCTGATAGACGTTTCTCGTATCTTTTGGCTTTTCACTCGGCTCGATATCTTCGAGAAGTGAAAAATAAATATGGCCATTTCGCGACTTATAATCGCTCACTTCACCGCGAATCCAAAAAGACCCGTTCAAATGGCGATCGACGACGCCCTTGATTCGCTTCGCTATCTCGACGACTGTATACGTCTTTTCGAGCCCCCCCAACGGTTCAGCTCCCCCAGCGCCCCACGCATCATCCCTCTGTTTCGGCGCCATTTCTCGCACGCCAACGCCAGCCGTTCTTGGCGCTCCCACACTATACGAAGCCTGAGCCTTTCCCCCCGGCGCACCCACGATGAACTCTTCATATCCAAAGGCGATCAAAAACCCTCGAACCTTTTCAATGCCATCTCTTGTGTCAAATGCCCAATACGTATTGCCGTTCTTCTCGACTATTCGAGCACAAGAGCTACGCATCACGTCATCGACGCCCTTGTCATCTGTCGTGTTGATGAGCCATTGTTGATACTTTTCTATCCAACCAAATTTCAAATTGCCCATATCAACTCCGACTTCTACGATATGTCATACCCCCTATATGAATATACCCCATTCGCGCTTGGCATCCCATGCAATTCTTAGCCGCCAAGCGCATTTCCCCCACCTATCCAATCTCCGCTCGTATCGCCTCCGCAATCGTTTGCGCGTCTTTTTCGAGCAAAGCCCGATCCTCACCCTCGAGCATTACTCGGCATTTCGATTCAGTTCCCGAATAACGAACGAGAACTCGCCCGTTCTCGCCGTACTTTCTTTCGATTTCGGCAATGAGCTTCGAAGAATCTTTGAGTTCTGAAAGGGGAACTTTCTTCGACACGGCAAAGTTGACGAGGACTTGAGGCAGGTGTTGCATGACCGAAGCGAGCGACGAAAGGGATTCGCGCGTCCGCTGCATGAGCGATAATACGCGGAGCGCAGCCAATAAACCATCGCCCGTCGTCGCATGGTCGAGCATGACGATATGACCGCTTTGCTCGCCACCAAGCGAATACCCTTCCGCTCGCATCATTTCCACGACATAGCGATCGCCTACCGCCGTCTGAACCGTCTGAATTCCACGCGCATGCAAAGCCTGATGCAAGCCCAAATTGCTCATTACCGTCGTCACAAGCGTGTCGCGCTTGAGCAAACCGCGGCGATGCAAATCGATCGCCAACATGACCATCGTGTCGTCGCCATCGACGATGCGCCCTGTTTCGTCGACTAAAATGAGCCTATCGGCGTCGCCATCGAGCGATATCCCAATATGGGCGCCATGCGCCAAAACGGCTTTTGCACACGTCTCGGGGTGCAAAGCCCCCACGCCATCGTTAATATTATAACCATTGGGCGATGTACCGATTTCGACGATCTCGGCACCCAATTCTTCGAGCACCGTCGGCGCAATCCGATAAGCTGCACCATTGGCGCAGTCAATGACGATCTTCAAACCATCGAGCGATAAATCGCGTTCAAAATTCGACTTGATAAAGGCATTATACCGCCCTGGCGCATCGTCGATTCGCTTCGAACGCCCGATATTCTCGGTCAACGCCACTTGGCAAAGACTCGGATCGTCTAAATAACGCTCCAATTCTCGCTCTGTATCGTCGGGCAACTTAAACCCATTGGCGGCAAATATCTTTATACCATTGTCGTAATACGGATTATGCGACGCACTTATCACAATCCCAATATCACAACGCATTGCCGTCGTCAGGTGCGCTATCGCTGGCGTCGGCAATGGACCCGTAAAAAGAACTTCGCCACCCGATGCATTGATACCAGCCGCCAACGCCGACTCAAACATATATCCCGATCGACGCGTATCTTTGCCTATCAACACTTTCAACGCCGCACCGCGGCGCGGCAATACCGCGCCCAATGCTTTACCCAAATTCAGGGCTACGTCGACCGTCATCGGCATCTGATTCGCACGACCGCGAATTCCATCTGTCCCAAAATAATGACGATTCACCATGATAATCGCAATTAACCGTTAAATTCCAATGCGTCGACGAGCTTCTTTGCCTCGTTGCCCGGGAACACGCCCTTGATCTTCGGCATCAACGCTTTCATCAACTTGCCAACGTCCTTTTTCGACGTTATTCCCAATTCAACGACTAAACCATCGATGATCTTTTTCACCTCATCGACCGACATTTCCTCGGGCAAATACGCTTGGATCAATTCGAGCTCATAACGCTCCTGAGCCGCACGCTCCTCACTACCTGCCATTTCATAATCGGCGATCGATTCTCGGCGGCGTTTCGCTTCACGCGTCAATATTTCGATCTCCATCTCGTGCGTCAATTCGACCCGACGCTCTTTTTCTTCCGTTTTCAACGCATTCAATACGAGGCGCAACGCATCGCGACGCTTCGCATCGCCCGATTTCATCGCCTCTTTCACTGCATTCGAAATGTCTGCTATCAATGCCATAACTCGAGATCTCCTTTTCTTAAAAAAAGCCGCTTCGTCGTGAAGCGGCTCGTATTCTCACGCCGCAAATCTGCGGCTTCGATGACTCTTTGTCCAATCGACTTATCGTTCAATCTACTCATTGTTCAATCAACTCATTGTTCAATCAACTCATTGTTCAATCAACTCATTGTTCAATCAACTCATTGTTCGATCAATTGATTGCTCAATCGCTATATAATCATTGAAAACAACCGCCGCCTTTATCGCTATCGATAATTTCAATTAATGCAAATTCTGCACATCTGATACAATCAACGACAAACCTGCACATCCGATACAATCAACGCAAATTCTGCAACATCGATACAATCAACGACAAATCTGCACATCCGATACAATCAACGCAAATTCTGCAACGTCGATACAATCAGCGACAAATCTGCACACTCGACACCGCTCAGCGCCAAACCGACGCCGAGCGCCACCGACTATTGCTCAATCGCCATATAACCCTTATCTAACAATACCATCACGGCTTTCGTCGTCTCGATATCGTCCATTTCCGAATGGTTCAATATTGCTTCCATTGTCGGCTCCGCCATCGCCAACTGGAACACGTCCAACTGCTCAGGCGTCAAATCGCGCAACTTCGGCACAATCGGCAAATCGATCCGGAACAACGCCTCAAAACTCGGCACATTGTCACCCAGCTGATGCGTCTCGTCAATAATCCGCATCGACTCCATCAACATCGATTCAACTGTCTCGTTAATCGGCTTCTCAAAATCGTGCGATGCCGTCGTATCGAGCAAGAAGTTCCCCGACGTCCAACACATCATCCGATAAAACGCCTTCTCGACGGGCACCTCAAAGTGCTGATTGATCACCGCACCATAAATCCGACCATCGCGCAAGTAGATGCAACCCTCCGTCCCCGACGGCGTCGTCACAAACAAACCGCCCGTCTTCTTCGACGAACCAATCAGTTGCAACAAATCCGGCAACGGCAACTGGTCGATCACACCCGACAAAACGCCCGACTGCGTCCCACCATGCGCCGTGTGCCCCTGCATCGCTATGCGATTCGCACCCGTCGACGCCAACCTCGGCGCCTGACGCACATCTTCAACGCGAGCCTCGCCCACGAGCGCAGCCCCCATCGGCGGCGGTGGCGGCTGACTCGAGTCGTATTCCTCATACACCAGCTTGATTATCGACGTTCCAATCAAAATGCGGTCGCCCTCCTTGAGCTTGCATTTCGTTATCTTCTCGCCGTTGACAAAGGTACCATTCGTACTTCCAAGGTCCTCGATCGTTATCTCATCGTTCGTCGTCGTTATCTTCGCATGATGACGACTCACCATGTCCTCGATGAGCACCATCTCCAACTCGCTACTGCGACCGATGATCAGCTCCTGATTCATCTCGAGCGCAAATTCACCACCTTGGTATTTGCCCGAAATAAAACGCAAGATATATCGACCTTGTCCTGATTTGTATGCCATGAATCCGTCGTTCCAATTGTTATGTCGTCCGCGCGCGAGCCCGACAGCCTACACTGCCCCCCGCACTCCCCTCTCATTACCCCATATTCGCCCATGCTGACAACATTTTGATGTTTTTTCTTCTCGATTCGCCACAAAACCGCCTCTCATCCCCAAACGACCCGCCCACAACGCGCCTACAACACACCACTCTCCCCCACTCTCCACTATCATCTTTCTTACTTCGCGCCCTATTGCTCACGCAATACGGGCTCTAAATCGCCCTATTTCGCTACCGCTCAATACGGGCTCTAAATCGCCCTATTTCGCTACCGCTCAATACGGGCTCTGGCTCGCCTATGTGCTCACTTCGTTGCGCGCATACGGCTCGCATGGCAGCTACGCCAGCCATTCCCCGAGCTCTGCTCCCTTGGCTCGTTAGACAGATTGTCGGGCTATGGCTATCAAAGCCATCCTGCGCTCTACGAAAAATGCAACTTGCCCGCTGAGGCCCAAATTTTATTCACTTGCGCCCCACTATCGCACCGATAACTTGTCAATTCTCATCGCAATAAAACAAAATGAAACAAAATATTTGCCTTTCTCGGCACAAACGCGTAACATGCTAAAACGCAATCCGAGGAGAAATTTGGAAAGCTTGCTAGGTTCGTTTTGAACCTTCGATGTCGCGGGTGGCATTCATCCGCATGTGCGCGTATTGTATCTGCGCAAAGCCGAAGAGGTGATTTGTATGGCTAAGAAGCTATTTGTAGGTGGTTTGGCTTGGGCAACGACGAGTGAGGGACTCCGTCGTGCATTCGAGTCGTTCGGAAAAGTCAACGATGCCAAAGTCATCCTAGACCGTGAAACAAAGCGCTCGCGCGGATTTGGCTTCGTCACCTTCGACGACGACGCCTCTGCCGATAACGCGATTGCCGCCATGAATGGCTCCGAACTCGAAGGGCGAAGAATACAAGTCAACGTCGCTCAAAATCGCCAATAACGAGATCTCTAGCGCTATACCATCGTGCCGCCACAGAGGATAGTTCGCGTTCAAAGCCCCTGGCGAATGCGGATCAGGGCGCACGCTACAAGCATTTGCGCAAAGGCATGACTGCCACGTCGTGGCGACACGCCACGACGTTCTGACCATCTGCACGGGCTGTGCCCGTGCATACATAAGTGGATCGCCTAGGCGATCCACTTTCCAACCGCAAACACGGCTAATTCAGATTGATCACTTTCAAGTCCAATCCAATGGGGTATCCATACGAGCTAATCCCCTTCGATCCGTAGCCATATAATCCGATGGGTTCAGTCGCAACGACGCGATGCGTTCCACTCTTGAGTTCCCTATAGCCATACGCGTACCCCGTTTTGCCGATATCCGTAAAATCCGTCATCTCGACGACATTGCCATCGAGGCGAACTTCACTCGATTTCGGCGCTATAAACGTAACGTAGTTTTCACTATACGACTCGGGCACGCTAAAGGCGTAATCTTTGCGATACTGCTCAACGGGGACTGTCAATAAAAACGACGGATCTCCATTAGATGTTTTGGCATAATAATTGCTCGGCATAAACTGCCCAACGCTAATCGGGTGATTCGCTTTGATTTCAAATCCATCATGAGCTTCAAACTGTTTGAACTCACCCGCATTCAACGTAAACGTACTCGGATCGACAACCGCAGGCACTATTGTCACCTTTGTTCCATCTTTTTGCGCCAATATCCGATAAAAATCACCCGAGCTACCTTTCGAATACGTTCGCGCTGCATAGTAATGACTCCCCCAAGAGTGTAGCGGGAAGAGTTGCTCCTCGAGGTGATCGCGACAACATCCTACGCTCTGATCGGGAATATAACTCGAACGCGATCCGCCAAAGACTGCGACGTTTTTCGACGCATTCACCGTCGTTCCCGTTTGTTCCACGCGTTGTGGCGGCGCGTTCAATGTCAAAACGTCAAATCGATCGAGCTCAAATACCCGCGTGTCCCCCGCTTTCATCGCTTCGATATTGGGGCCTGCATATAGCTCATGTCCACCAAGATTGTTAAAATGACCCGATTTCACGATAGGAGCCGTCGTCTTTACCGTCACATGGGTCTTGCCAGGTTCCGTCGCCACGACTGTAAAATAACTCGTATGCGCGGCATCTTGTTCACCACCTGTTTGCGATTCATACGTCATCACGATGTATTCTTTACCCAACGAAAGCGACGGAATTAATAACGATGCATCGTTGGAATTCGTACTAGCTGCCGCCCACGAATTGAATTGATACGCCGTTATCGGATGATCTGCGCGTATGCGATAAGCCATCGGCATTTGGCTCGTGCTGATACACATATTCTTGCCTTTCGGATTGATTTGCTGAACGACAACACCTTTGGGCTCTATTGAAAGCGTATACAACGGCGCTTGCGTCGCATTCTCAAATCCAGATTTATTATATATATATACCTTTGTCGTCAATGTATCACTCGGATTGCTCATGACAACCGTATGATTATCGCTATACAAATTATATAGATATGCTGTCCAATATTCACAACCGATATACGACTTTTCGCCTGCTTCGAGGTCACACGTCGAACGACAAACCGTATCGACGACGCCATCGCAATCATTGTCTTTGCCATTGAGATTACCCGCGACATCGCACGAAACTAGGCTCGGATACACACCACCCGTGCACGATCCCCAAAACGCTCCTGTCGCATCGCACGTTTGCTCGCCGTCTCTACATATACCTTTGTTGCGCGTCTCTTCGCTACCGCGCCAACACTTGCGCTTTTCGCCCGGCTTACACGAACATGCCGTCGTCGATTCACAGCCATTCTCTGCTTTTCCATCGCAATCGAAATAGCCTTCGCTACACACACATGCCCCATCGACACACGCCTCTCCGGCTAGGCAACCAACGCCGCACGCACCACAGTTATCGATATCGCGCTTCAAATCAAAGCATCCATCTCCACAACGCTCTTTTTCACCGCAATCTTCTAGACACAGTCCGTCGATGCAAACTTCACCTTCTCTACACTTCGTCGTACACGAACCACAGCGCTCCACATCCGAAAGCACATCAAAACACGATCCAAAACAATACTTTTCGGTCGTCGTGCAAAATGCCGCCGGATCGGGCTCGCATTTTCCAAGCCTGCATCGCTCTTTTTCACCGCAAACGACGCGACAATCACCACAATGATTCACATCGCTATAGATATTCGTACACGTGCCATAACAAGCCTTATACCCGACGCGATCACACTCCGTCACGCCTGCATCTTGGCATTCGCCATCGACGCATTCTTCGTCGGTCGAGCAAGCTATGCCACACCCCCCACAATGATCGACGCTCGTCTTGAGATCGGCACACGTGCCAAAACACGGCGTATCGCTTTCTTTATCACATCCAGCTATATCGTCGACGCAAACGCCGCCCTCGCAACGCTGCGTCGTCTCACACGGCGTCGCACAATCGCCACAATGCAACGGATTCGACGTGAGATCGACGCAAACCGCGCCATTACAACACGTCGCATCGCAACACACGTCGCCACAAACTTTGCTCTCGTCGGCACATTGTCCAACTTGACCACACTGTAGCGATGGCGTTTCACAACCATTCGATTCGTCGCCGTCGCAATTGCTCGTGCCAGCCGGGCAAACGCATGCCCCATTGGCACAATACATATTGCCGCCACATACATGCCCACACGATCCGCAATGCTCCGCATCTGTCGTGAGATTCGCACACTTGTTGTCGTTTTCGCAATACACCCACGAATCTAGACATTCCGGTTTGCATTTTCCGCCTACACACGACTCTAGCGCACCACATGCATTCCCACACGTTCCGCAATTGTCGTCGTCGCTCATCGTGTCGACGCACGTCGTCCGACACCACACTTTCGAATCTCCGCAAGCATCCGTCATGGGCTTACACGACGATTCAACACATACCTCATCGGTATCGCAAGCAACACCACATGCCCCACAATTCCCCATCGACGACGTCGTATCGATACATACGCCATCGCAACACGTCGCATCGCAACACGAATGTCCACATATCGTCGTCCCCGCTTCACAACGAAGTGCATGTCCCGATGTCGAATCATCCGAACACCCATAGGCCAACGTGACAACGCAAGCCGCGCAAATGACCAGGGCCGACCAATTCCATACTCTTCCAGATGTCGACTGCAGCGCATCGACTTTCGACAATTGATGTCTTCTATATTGTTTCGTATTCATATTCTTATCTTTCTATATATAATTCTGTTCTATGCAGTCTTTGAAAAGGCTATAGTTGAAATGTCAATATTTTCCGTTCATACATTTACAAACCACAGCCCAATGCACTTTAATTGACTTGTGATGCAGGAACACCTGGCACGATAATCGACACGACTTGCGTTCCCAATACGACTTGCGATGTCGCATCGACGATGTCGATATAAGCTTGGAAAACTTGCGACTTCGTCGTCGGTTTCACACAAGCATCGTTTTGTACGACGACTTTAAACGTCAGCTTTGCACCTTCCCGCGATTCCGAAGACGTGCCCACGGCAAAGTTTTCGTATGCATTTGCATAACTCGATCCATTGTATTTGACAGCCGTCGCCACGGGATTACACGAACGCTCGGGCTCTTTCGGTGGTGCCATATAGCCACCCTCGTCGAGAGCTTCAATCCGCTTGATAAAGCACGAAGTATCATTCGCCGTTCCTGCAATCGAAACGCCGCGAACCGCCGTCGTTACGCTAAAAGTACTATACTTGACGATGGCATCGATGCCATCGACGAGCGATGACGATAAATGTTTTGCCGACCCTACGGCATAACTCAATATACACACGTCTTTGCCCTGATGCGATTGCGGGGCGGTTGCCACATCTTTGCCATCGCCATCGTTGACCGTACAACACTTATTCGCACCGCACCGCCAATTCTCCGCATCCGTTTGGAACGCACATACGGGGACATAAGCGCGCGTCTGCTTCGACGTCTCTTTGAGCTGATCCAAATGCTTATCGTGCTTCGTATACACTGAAACGACGCGAATCCCTTTGCTCGCATAAGCCGCATGCACTTCATCGCTATAATGCGCATTCTCAACCCACGACGGATCATAGGGTTCGTATTCTTTATCATGCGCCGTCGCATCGGTAATGTGCAATACAACTGGAAGCGATTTCTCGCGCCATTCTACACCTCCCCAACGCCCCGTTTGCGCAGTCACATTGTCGATCTTACCCGTCGCAAATTCGGTATAGTTCTCGTATGCACGCCACGAAACTTGAGCCTTGAGCTTATCGTCGCCCTTGGCAATCTGATACAATGCCTCATACCCAGCCTCCGACATATCGCCACCTCTATTCAATTTGAGCTTGTCGACCGCCGCATTAATCGTCTCGATCGCTTTGTCGTCGCTTGCGGCTATTGGCATCGAAAGACGCTCGTATGGCATATCGCCATTAAAACCATAACCAGTTTTTTGCACCGGCGCTCCTAAATTGTAGTCCCACTTGGAACCAGGTGTTCCACGCGTCGGAAAATCGTCGAAACGCGTTACACCAAATGCCGTATCCGCAACGCGAGCGCGGATATCGGGCACGAGCTTCGTCTTGATGTTGTTCTTGAGATTCGCGATTTCATCGCCCATCGATTCAGTCGTGTCGACGTTAAACACGACGTCGAGCTTCGAAATACTCGGCTTAAATAAAAGCGCATCCGACTGTTCATCGCCCCCATAAGGCAGGCTAAAGTAAAAATCAAAGACTTCTTTGACGCGACGATTCGGATTGCAGATAAATTCCTTCGGATCCCCTCCGGCATAAATCGCCGCAGCATATTCCGTCGCATCATCATCGCCATCGCCATCCGTGTCGATCTTGTATTTGCTATGATCAAACGGATCTCCGCAGTCGACTTCCAAGCCATCGCTCAACGAATCTCCATCCGTATCGTAGAGCTGATAATCTGGAAACACATTTCCAGGCGCCGTGTACGGCGGCGTCAATGGGTTGCTATCTGTTCCTTTCTCTTCGCGATCGGGCACGCCATCGCCATCGCTATCTTGCGAATAACGATCTAGAAATTCATCGCCATCGCTATCCCTTCGCCCCTCATAAATATCGCCTATCGTATCGCCATCGCTATCGAATGAAAGATAATCGGGAATCGTATCACCATCGCAATCAAACGGTGAATCTACTGTTCCACGCTCATCGGGAATTGTGTCTTCGTTACAATCCGCCGCCACGGGCGGTTCCGTATACAAGAGATACGATGTGTGGATGATCCCAGCGATCTCTTCTGCATCCGATATTCCATCGCCATCGTTGTCGATCGATGAACTATCGAGAATCGTGTCGCCATCCGTATCGATAAATTTATAGATCGGTTGACCATTCTCATCGACGCCTTTCTGGCGTTTGCCTTCGATCGCATCGGGTATCCCGTTGGAGTCGCTATCGAGCGACAAAAAGTCGTATACGCCATCGCCATCGGAATCTGTCGGTTCCTCCCCAAATGGGGCATAGTTCTCCATGCTATCGGGGATCGTGTCGCCATCGCTATCGAGATCGCGACAATTGGGTACAGTGTCACCATCCGTATCGACATCACAGCGATCGTAGTAATCGACTATCGTATCGCCATCCGTATCGATCGACATCAATACGTCGCGATTGTCTTCGTTATTGGCATAACAAACGCCCTCGCGGCATGCGCCATCTTTGCAAAATACGAGAGAAGACCGACACGAACCACCAGCTAAAATGGGCTGTAGACATACACCGCGACGACACTCATAGACTTCAGGGCATACCGACGTCGTACTACAAGCCTGCCCAGGGCCTACGCTAATCACGCAACGCCCATTTTCGCAAGTTCCTCGACGACAAGCTGCTACACCCGCCGCACAACGCTCGCCTGGGCCTACCTTCGGCACGCATTGCCCCTCGCTACACGCATACTTTGAGTCGCATGGCACCGTTTCCGAACAATTCAGTTCGGGCGTCGTTCCGTCCGAAACGCAAACGCCATCGACGCAATTCGAAGCGATACAATGCGCATCCGACGACATGCACGAGCCTTCGGGTAAAACCGGACGCAAACAAACGCCCGAAACGCACACCAAACCATGACTACAACTGTCACTGCACGTCAATAATTCAGGATCCGTCGAATTCGACGAACAACTCATCGCCAATGCCCCGACAGCCAGCACGACGATCCAATGGGATTTTTGCATACATACCTCGCAACATACAAATCACAACGCAAATGAGCGTCAATCCATGCCCAAAACGCCGCTATACCACTACCATTATGTCGTTTTCAATCGTACATTCCCCCACAAGAGCTCAGCAGTCGCCAAACGTCTTTCAGCCACATCTTTTCCCAAAATGCTCAGCCCCCCCTCCAATGAATCCATCCATGCCCCATCACAGTCGCTATCGAAACGTCCAATAGGCAAAAAACGCCTCAAAAAAACAGACAATTGGGCGTTTTTTTCTTCGAACGAGACATTCCATCGCGAACAAAAGCGACTGCGCATAAAAAAATGTAGAAAAATCAATCATTACTGAAAAATGAAACGACGAATTTTGACCTTCAAAAAAAAATGCGATTTTCCTTTCTTTTCCTAATCGACTTTGCTAGAATCACAATGGTTAGAAAATTTATTCTCTTGGTAGTTCTGCCCCCGATTTATTCGAGGTAGTGATGAGT
>SFMP01000048.1 GCA_004554395.1 Myxococcales bacterium
GATAAAGCCGACGAGTGCAAGAGCGGATATTGCAACGATCAAAAGAAATGTGCCGATAAACCCGCATCGGGCAAAAAAGAAAACGACGCGGCGTGCGATAAAGCCGACGAGTGCAAGAGCGGATATTGCAACGATCAAAAGAAATGTGCCGATAACCCCGCATCGAGCAAAAAAGACAACGACGCGGCGTGCGATAAAGCCGACGAGTGCAAGAGCGGATATTGCAACGATCAAAAGAAATGCGCCGATAAGTATGCAGGTACATGTGATTTCGAGAATGAATACAGTGCAGTCGACGCCAAATATAAGAAAATGGTCGAGGATGGTAATCTCGATGCGCAAACGGCTATCGATCGATCACTCTTCGGGCTCATCGCTCTTACAGCCCAACCCAGTATTCAAGATGTTCTCAAGAAATTGAAATTCAATCAAAAAGACGGTAAGGTTTCATTCCGAGCGCTATGGGATAATGAGAAGGGCATTTTCAATGCCATGGCAAATAAGGTCTATGATGCGGATGCGCTCGATTATTTAAATGATACTTTAGAGTCTTTCGTGAAAAACAATGATACATGGTACAAAATCTGCGATAAGGACATTACTGTAGACGATATTATCGATGTCTTGATCGATACAAAACCCCAACTCGAATCATTAGCAGAGAGCTTTATCAAAGCTGGTGAATTGCTTCAAGATGGCTCACTGGCGAGCACAGGTGGTTGCGGTTTAGGCAAACTCGAATTTAGCGCCCAAGATATGTATATATTTGCAACCATACTCTATGCCTCCGAAGTGGCAATCGAGTTTCTCTCGAACTATGACTTTAGCATGAGTATGGCAAAACTCGCCGACTACAGCGATTCCGACCTCAATATGCGAGAATGCAAAGCGCGTACAGATTTGAAAGACCTCCTCGAGCCGCATCTTTGGAAGCAGGTGACAAAAACGCACAAGAAGGTAGGCAAATCGGGTATCGATGCCCTCAAGGAAATGGCGAAAGTCGCCAAATTAGCGCTAGCGTCAAAGACCAGTGGAAAACTCATCAACCTCAGCCCCGTCGTCGCAAGTGACGTCAATATCATCCTCGATGGAATCATTGCCGGTACGGGCTCTTTTGGCGACTTAATTTCACCAAAGATTCAAATGGACTTCGCCAAGGCCTTCACCAATCCTGAATATCGTACCGAGCCTCTCGTTGTGATGAGTTGTGATTATCACAACCCCGAGTATCTAGGATTGAGCAATCTTTGGGACTACATTGCCGTCACATACCCCAACGCCGTATTAAATAATACAGTCTTCACAGCTTCTGAAGTTGAAGACATAGACACCTATCCCGGTACTATTAAAAACTCAAAACACAATACTTATGATGTAAGCCAAGACTACTCGGCGAGTTTCTCGAGTCAGTGGGATGATTTTTCAATTGATGAAGTCATCAATCCGAATCAATATTTTCAATTCTTTATCAACGACGCAGAAGAAGAAGTAGTGGCCCCGTAGACCATGGAAATACGCCTAACTCGCTCCCTGGGTGAGGCTACGATACCCCCCCGCCGTAGGGCGGGTTTTGCTATTTGTCCGACGACCGCCATCTAACGATGGCGATACATACGACAAAACCCGCCGTAGGGCGGGTTTTGCTATTTGTCCGATGACCGCCATCTAACGATGGCGGTTCATACCGCAATGCGCTATGCGCGTTGAGCGTATATGGCTTTGAGGACCGATTCGGGCGTTGCGGGCCAATGGATATCGGGGTCGCGTTTGGGGTCGGAACCGCAGGCGCAGACGGCGTGTTCCATGGCTTGGACGAGGGCAACGGCGAGTACGAAGGGGGGTTCTCCGATGGCCTTGGATCCGTGGATGGCGGAGGCAGTGGCATTGGGGAGGAGGCTGATCCGGAAGTGTTCGGGATCGGGGATCGTGCCAATCGTCGGGATCTTGTAGGTCGCAGGCGAATGGGTACGGAGGTTGCCTTGCTCATCCCAGATGAGTTCTTCGCACGAGAGCCAGCCGTAACCTTGGGCGAAAGCGCCTTCGATTTGGCCGCGATCGATACTCGGGATAATGGCATCGCCGACGTCGTGAACGGCTTCGACATCGACGAGGCGATATTCGCCCGTGAGCGTGCTGACTTCGATTTCGAGAACGCAGACGCCGTAGGAGTAGTAGGCAAAAGGCACGCCGCGCCCTTTTTCTGCATCGTAGCCGATCCCCGGCGTCGCGTAGTAGCCGGCAGCCGACAATTGGACGCGTCCGGAAAACGCCCACCACAGAACTTGCTTCATCGGGATCGGTTCGCGATTGGGAACGAGGCAAAAATCGTTGTCGAAAACGATATTTCGTTCTGTTTCTTCGTCGAGTGAGAGCTGTTTGGCAACGACTTTGCGCAACCGCGCCGTGATTTGTTCGCAGGCGTTGTGCACTGCCCCACCATTGAGATCGGTACCGCTCGAGGCGGCGGTTGCCGACGCATTGGGGACTTTATCGGTGCGAGTGTTCATGATGCGGATGCGGTGTGGAGGGATGCCGAGATCGTGGGAGGCGATGGCGATCATCTTCGTATGAAGCCCCTGCCCCATTTCGGCGCCGCCGTGGTTGATGGCGACCGATCCGTCGGTATAGACGAGGACGAGTGCGCCAGCTTGGTTGAGCATCGTATTGGTGAAGGAGATGCCGAATTTGACGGGCATGAAGCCGATACCGCGTTTGACGAAGCGATGCGATGCATTGAAGGCATCGATCTCGGCTTTTCGTTCGTAATAGCGCGACGATTTGAGGATCGAATCGGTCATGCGAGGGACGCGGAAATCGGTGAGTTCGGCGCCATATTGCATGATATTGCGCGGCGCATCGCCGTAGTAATTGAGTTTGCGGATTTCGACGGGTTCCATGCCAAGGTGACGCGCCGCGCGATTGAGGACGGTTTCGACGACGATGAAGCCCTGAGGGCCGCCAAATCCGCGATATGCCGTGTTCGACGTCACGTTTGTACGCACCATGTGACCATCGAATTTGAGATTTGGAATGAAATAGCAACCGTCGAGGTGGAAGAGGCAACGATCGAGGATGCAGATCGACAAATCGTGTGCCCAACCGCAGTTGGCATACGTATCGACGTGGAGCGCCAAGATGTGACCGTCGTTGCTGAATGCGGCTTTATACTTCGAGTAGAAGGGGTGTCGCTTGCCCGTATACATCATATCTTGATCGCGATTGAGCCAGACGCGGACGGGGCGGCGGGTGATGTATGCGCCGATAGCGGCCAGGCATGCGTATTGGGCGCCTTGAGTTTCTTTGCCGCCGAATCCGCCACCCATTCGCGGCATGATGACGACGACGCGACTTTCGGGGTAATGGAGCATTTCGGCGACTTTAGCTTGGCATTCGCGCGGATTCTGGCTCGATGCATAGATGAGAATGTCGTCGTCTTCGTTGACTTCCGCCTGTGCGACTTGCGTTTCGAGGTACCAGTGTTCTTGCCCCGGAGATTCGACTTCGCCTTCGAGGATGAAATCGGCTTGTTTATAGGCGGCTTCAAGATCGCCGCGTTCGATGATGTGGTGATCTTCGAAGAGGCTGCCTTTGGCAATTGCATCGCGGACGTCGAGAATGGCTTCGAGGGGCTCGATATCGACGACGACCTTTTTGCCAGCGGCGATACAAGCTTCGTATGTTTCGCCCACGACGAGGGCGATAGCCTGCCCGACGCAGAAGACTTCTTCAGAGGCGAGGATTTCTTCGTCGCCTGCCGAAACGGCCGAGACGTCGTTGACGCCGGGAATGTCTTTGGCAGTGATGACTGCGGCAATTCCGGGCATGTTTCGCGCAGCTTCGGTATCGATGCTTCGGATGCGCCCGTGCGCGACGGGCGATGTGACGATATAGGAGACGAGACCGTGAGGCGGCATATCCATATCGTTGATAAACTGTGCGCGCCCTGTAACGTGTTTCCAAGCGCTCTCGTGGACGGCATCTTCGTGGAGCGGACTTGTACGATTCGGATCTTTCATAGGATTACATCTCCAATTGAAGCGTAGAATAGGGACGATACATGCGCTTAGGTTGTCGGTCTTCGAGCGTTTCTTGATAGAAACCGCGCAATAGATTGGCGGCGACCGTGATGCGATACCAAGCGCTGGCGCGGAAGTCACTGAGCGGTTTGAAATCCCGTTCTATCGCCTCGGCGGCGACTTCGACGTTTTCTTCGTTCCAGACTTTCCCGATTATCGCCGCCTCGGCGGCTTTTGCCCGAGCCCCAGGAATAGCCGCCATGCCGCCATAGGCAAAGCGCGCCACGGTAACGCGGTTATCGTCGTCGGTTTCGACATAGAACGTCGCCGCTACGCTGCTGATATCGAGTTCTTGTCGCTTCGAAACTTTATACGACGCACAGCGAGCGCTCGGATCCATTTTCGGGAGCTCAAAACCGACGAGAATTTCGTCGGGTGCAATCGACGTCTTGCGATAGCCCAAGATAAACTCGTCCATCTTGACCTTTCGAACGCCGCCTTTGAGCGACTGCAAACAGAGCGTCGCATCGGTCGCCGCCAAGATGGGCGCGATATCGCCGACGGGTGAACCTCCGGCGACCGATCCGCCCATGCAGGCGATTTGTTTGATTTGATGCGCCGAGAAAAAGCGCAAAATGCGCCCCAATGGGCGGAATCGGTCTTGGCAAAACAGTTCAATATCGGCCAAACGCGCCGTCGCTCCGATATAAAGCGATGCTGCATCTTCGCGCATTTTGCGCAATTCCCGAATATTGCACAGAGCTAAGAATGTCGTCGCTCGCGGTCCCATTTTATTGATGATGACGCCGACATCGGAGGCGCCGGCGACGACATTCGCCTCGGGGTGATCGGCTTTGAATTGGAGCGCTTCTTCGAGCGTATTGGGCACGAAAAAGCGGAATCCATCGGCGGAATAATCGAGCGATTCGACTTGCATCGCCGGATCGGAGAGCTTTTGAGCGAAGACGTCGTCGCCCTTGCCCGCCAACTGATTGACGCATTCCACAATCGGGCGATAGCCCGTGCATCGGCAGAGGTTGCCGGCCATTTGCTCGACGAATTGCCAAGGCTCTTTCATATCGTGGCGATACGACGCCTCGAACAAGCTCATGGCGACGCCTGGCGTACAATAGCCGCACTGCGATGCATAATTGCGCAAAATCGCATCTTGAACCGGATGCCGTTTGCCATCGTGCGATATGCCTTCGATCGTATAGATCTGTTTGCCGTGGAGCATGGGCAAATAGACGAGGCAAGCGTTGACCGTGCGATAGCGGGGCGTATCGCCCGAATCGTCGCGGAAAACGACTGTACACGCGCCGCAGTCGCCCTCATTGCATCCTTCTTTCGTTCCCGTTAGGCGGAGCACATCGCGCAAATAATGGAGCAATGACATCGTCGGCGACACGCCGACGATCTCACGAGGCTCATCGTTTATCATGCATTGGATTCGTTCCATTTTCTACCGTCCTTCAACCGATAAGTCGACACCTTCACAGTGCATCTATATCCCATTACGACCGATTGGGGCCTTCACGGACCTCTGTTGTATAACGATTTTTTGCGATTGCATACCGATTTTACTGAAGAAAATTCAATTTTTACATTTGCAACTCGATTGCAATTCATTCGAATTGTCGCTTTTTATGTCTTTTTATCACCGATTGTCATCGGCGTTTGAGATCATCGGTCCGAGTCCCCGTTGACAGTTTTTTCGAATCGATGGATTAAACACAAAATACATAATCCACATATCTCAAAATATGCAAATCGCATATTTACATAATAATTCCCAAACGCCTACATCCAACCACCAACTCAAACCGTTGATATTACTGTATTTTAAGAATTTCTCTACTTGGCACACGCTATGCAGTATTGGCATATCAGAGACGCGGGCTCGACTGCGTTCTCGTGTCATTGCCTCGCCAGGAGCCAAAACCATGAATTCTTACGAACTATTCCAATCCGAAGCCATGTGCCACCAAAACGCGTTGATGTCTTATGCGCTCCGCCTCACGCACAACGAAAAAGACGCCGAAGACCTCGTCCAAGATACGCTCATCCGCGCATGTAAAAACTTCGATAAATACGAACCTGGTACGAATTGCAAAGCATGGCTCAGCCGCATCATGATGAACGAATTCATCACCCAATATCGCCATACGCAACGCGAACGCGCGATGGTCGATCGCCGCGAGGCGCTCGACGAAAACCTCCCCGACACGAGCGACGCCTATATCCCCGACGAAAACTTCGAAGTCATGCAAAACGATTTCAGCGATGAAGTCAGCTATGCCCTCGACCACGTCCCCGACGATTTCCGTGCCATCGTCATCATGGCCGATCTCCAAGATGAATCCTACCGCGAGATTTCCGAAAAATTGTCGATCCCCATCGGAACCGTCATGAGCCGGCTCTTTAGAGGACGTCAAATCTTGCGTCAAAAGCTCCACGACTACGCCGTCTCTTTGGGCATCGTCCGAGCCTGATTCTCTCGTCTGCATCCATTCATCAATCCATATATTAAATAAAGCCCCATTCTCACGAGGAGATATGCCATCATGTCGACAAATAAAAAACGTTCATTCGAAGAAGAAGCCCTCCCGCACATGTCAGCCCTCTATGGCATGGCGCTCAAATACACACACAACGAGATGGAAGCCGAAGACCTCGTCCAAGATTCCCTCATCAAGGCTTACAACAGCTTCGATTCCTACGAAGAAGGCACGAATTGTCGCGCATGGCTCTTTCGCATCCTCACCAATACGTTCATCAATAAATATCGAC
This sequence comes from Myxococcales bacterium, assembly GCA_004554395.1. Taxonomy (GTDB): domain Bacteria; phylum Myxococcota_A; class Bradymonadia; order UBA4248; family UBA4248; genus UBA4248. The sequence goes on from SFMP01000048.1 coordinate 6,807, forward strand.
GAAACAAGCGAGAACACGCCTATATCGACAAAATCATAACCGATTTCGCCGACGATCCGATCCTCACGGCCGCGCCCGCCGACAAATCCCTCGAATCGCTCGAATCCGACGTCAAAGGCGCCGAATCGTTCGCCTTCTCCGATGAAATCGTCCACGCTTTCAATGCGATTTCCAGCGAATTCAAATCGATCGTCATCTTGGCCGATTTGCAAGAGTTCTCGTATAAAGAAATCGCCGATAAACTCCATATTCCTCTCGGAACGGTCATGAGTCGCCTTTTCCGAGGGCGCCAAATGCTCAAAAAATCGCTCACCGCTTATGCCGCAACCGCCGGCTATTGCTAGCAGTTCCCCCACACGCGGGCACTGCGAATCATGGGCAATTGTGATCTTGTGTCTGAATTTTTCATTTGCTAAATACCGCCATCGGCGCGACTTTTCGCGTTTAACGAGTCGCGCCGTGGAGTGAGCTCCGAGATTTCCGCCTCTGAGTTTTCTCCGTTAGTCGCCACATCGACGTGCACTGTCTTTCATTGCGTGGCAGTGCATGTCGGTGTGGTTTTTTTTATGCTGTGATTCCCGTCTTTTTATGTGAAACGACTGCTTGCAACGCCAGGCGATATAGAGTAAAACGTTGCACATAAGGCGCGTACCAGTTTTCTTCGCTTGTTTGTGTCTCAATACCCAAAGGAGTGTGTCATGACGAAGCAAGAACCCAAAGTCGATTTGAAGTCCGACAAAAGGAAACAGAGCGTATATTTTCCCGTCGATATGCTCGACGAGATCCAACGCGAAGCCCTTCGCCAAGATCGAACGGTATCGTGGATTGTCCAACGCGCATGGAAAATTGCTCGCGATGAAATCCTGCTCTATCCCTCGATTAACGACCCTTCGTCGGACGAGGTTGGCAACATCATGACCGATACGCGCGATAAAGAAATCTAATCGCCAGATATCTCATCGCCATCTCTAAAGGTTATGGATAATCGCTTTGCGCGCACTTTTGTCTGCGGCATTGGCGGCATCGGAACGAGTGGGCCCGCGATACTGCTCCACGAGCTAGGGTATCGCGTTGCTGGTTCCGATTTGCGCCAAAGCGAGCTGACTCGGGCGCTACAAGAGCTGGGAATCGATGTCATCATCGAAAACGGCAACGGGGCAAGTTCCATCAATGCCGCTATCTGCGACGAAGTCGAATGCTCGTCGTGTGTCATCGTGCCGGCGGCGTTTCCGAGCCATCATCCCGTCTGCCAAATTGCTCAAACGCGCCATATTCCCATATTATCGCGCACCGAAGCCCTAGCCCACATTGCACAATTGCCACAATTCAACGACGTGCCATTCGTCGTTTGCATGGGCACATTGAGTCGTGCCCGTTGTGCGCGATCGCTTGCCACAATCGATCGCCATGTAGCTGGGTTTTGTTGCGGCGCTGCCATGCGTTCGCCTCATCCAAGACCCCACGAAGCAAGCCCCCACGACGCGCCGCACCCAACACCGTCGCTCCATGCCATGCTCGGCTCCCCCGTCTTTTGCGATATCGACGAGCGCGACATCTTCCAAAACCCCGCTCTACTCGACGCATTCGGCGCAAAACAAATCGTCATCACCGACTTTGCAACCCCCGATTACGGCTACTATGCACAAGATCAAACGTTGCAAAAACTCGTCGACATCGCCACCCAAGCCCTCATCCGATCGGCGAAGTCACATCAAAATTGCCCTAAATCCGATTATTCCCTCATATTCCCCGCGCATTCGTCGATTCCAAGGAATAAAATTCGATTCTTTGAACGCCATCTTTCGGATCAAAGCTGTGACGATGCCAACGCCCATGCCAATGCCGAGAATAATGCCGCGCCCGATATCTACGGTTGCAATGCAGCGGCATTCTATCGCGATGAAGCATTCGATTTCGAATTGAATGCAAAGAATGGCGACTTTTATCTATCTCAATGTCATAACGATTCAAATTCGCAGAATCGAATTCAAGTATTGGCGACGCCAACTGCCGTCTCGGGCACGCGCACCGATGCCGCGGCTTTTGCCGCCGCGTGCTTGGCCGCAACCCATCATTGCCCACCGCAATCTAGGGCAAATATCGCGCAGCATACGACGGGCGATTCTAGCGCCCAAAACGCGCCGTTTTCGGTCGGCGATATGGCCTGCATCGGCTGGTTCGAACGCATCGCGCAAGCCCGATTCCCCCACTGCCATATCTATTACGATATACGCATGCATCCCGTCAGCATTGCCGAATCGCTGGCATCTATCGGCACACGCCACCCCGATTGTTCGACATCGATCGTCATTCGTCCTTTTATTTCGACGCTAAAAGTTTATACTACGCAAACTTGGGCGCAAGTTTTGCGCCGCGCACATGCCGTCTTCATCGCGAATCCGCCCTACGAAGGCTGCAGCCGCGACGATTGCGCACAATTCGCCGAAGCACTTTGTCAACACGGTCTCGAAGCACGGTGCATCGAGACTGCTCAAGCGTTGCCGCAATTCGAAGGCGCCCTACTCGTCATCGGCGCCCCCGACATGCGAGCTTTTTTCGAACCGTAGTCGGTTCTAGGAGCTAATCATGACTCGACACATTGCCATTCTTTGCATCATCGCTATGGTTGCCCTCTCGGCATGTAGCAAGACCACCCCGAGCGCCGAAACGGCGACTCAAGAAAACGGCGTCGCCCAAGCTAACGCCACCGATGCACAAGCAAAGGAAAAAGCTGTGACAGAAAACTGCAAACCGACGACTGGCAAAACGATTCAAGGTGCAGAGTGGACCGATGCGACGAACACACTCGCGCTCGCAGTCCTCAAATCGCAAACCGGCAACGCCGTCGCCTCGGCCTATAGCGCCGAACGCGCCCTCGGCATGGTACTCGATGGCGCATGCGGCAAAACCGCCGAAGAAATGCAAAACGCCCTCGCCCTACCCGCCGCCGACAACCTCAGCGCCGCCGGTCACGACGTCGAAAAAGCCCTACTCGACATTGCCGACCGCATGGACGAACAATACGACGAAGCCGGAAACGTCGTCAAAACGACTCCAAACGTCATGGTCGAAATCGACAACCGCGTTTGGCTCGAAAAATCGTATAAAATTCGAGATGACTACGCAAACGCGCTCAAAAATTATTATTCCGCCCCCATCGAATCGGTCGATTTCATCGTCAATCACGAAGAAGCTCGCAAGACGATTAACGCCCACGTCGCCAAAGCGACACACGACAAAATCCAAGACATCTTGCCCGCCAACTCGCTCGATCACACAGCTCGCCTCGTGCTCACCAACGCCGTCTACTTCAAAGCGCCTTGGGCCGATCCCTTCAACGCCTCGATGACCGACAAAGCCGACTTCATCACCGCCGATGGCCCCGTCAAAGTCGACATGATGCACAAAACAGAATCGTTCGGCTACTACGCCGACGACAACGTCGAAGTCGTCGGACTCGGCTTCTACGGCACCTCCTACGACTTCATCGTCATCATGCCAAAACTCGCCGATGGCCAAAACCCCGTCCAAGCACTCACCGACCTCGAAGCAAGCCTCGATGCCGCCAAATGGCGCGAACTCATGGGCAAAATCAGCGGCGAACGCCTCAAACTGAGCATGCCGAAATTCCGCATCGACGCCACCGCCGAACTCAAAAAACTCCTCGCCGCGCGCGGTATGCAAGCCGCATTCGGTCGCGACGCCGATTTCTCGGCCATCTCGGGCTCCGACGACCTCTTCATCTCCGACATCTACCACAAGGCATTCATCGAAATTGACGAAAAAGGCGCCGAAGCCGCCGCTGCTACCGCCGTCGCCATGCTCATGAAAGCCGCCCTCGCCCCCGAGCCGCCCAAGACCGTCAACGTCGACCATCCGTTCATGTTCGCCATCGTCGAACGAAATACGTCTACCGCCCTCTTTATGGGCAGAAAAATCGACTTCAAATAATTCTCTTCGAATTCTATTTGGAAACGATTTTATTACAACGGTATCGCTACAACGATTTTCTTACAACGATATCGTTGATGCGATTTTGTTCTCGTGATTTTTTGGCTACGCTATTTGGCACCTGCGGTGCCAAATACGCTTCGCTCAGGCGGCTATTGGCTTGCGCCAATACGCCGCCTTTTGCGCCTATTGGCATACGCCAATACGGCGCAATTTTTTGTGGCATGCCCGACAGCCCAAAATCGGCGCGCGTATGCTCGCAAGTTGCCAAAGGCAACGAGAACATAGCGCGCCCAGGCGAGCCGTATTGAGCGACAGCGAAATAGGCGAGCCCACGCGAGCCGTATTGAGCGACAGCGAAATAGGCGAGCCCCAAAAAATCAAAAAAAAACTATTATGCGACGTAGAAAAGTCGATTCGCGCCAATTTGCGCCAAAGTAGGCAAAAAAACTCATGAAAACCGCAAAAATGTGGTAAGAGTTTGCGCCAATTTTGGGATAGAGGAGGCCCAAAGCATGTCTGATGAAATCAAGCCGACTGCGAATATCGAGCAGGTCAACATAGAAGAGGAGCTCAAAACGAGCTATTTGGCGTATTCCGTGAGCGTCATCGTAGGGCGAGCATTGCCCGATGTGCGCGACGGTTTGAAGCCGGTGCATCGGCGCATTTTGTATGCGATGAGCAAGATTGGCTGCGACAAGATGACGAAGAAATCGGCGCGTATCGTCGGCGACGTCATCGGTAAGTATCACCCGCATGGCGACTCGGCGGCGTATGATGCGCTCGTGCGACTGGCGCAACCGTTTAACATGCGCTATTGCCTCGTCGATGGGCAGGGAAACTTCGGTAGCGAAGACGGCGACCCTCCCGCTCACATGCGATATACCGAGGCGAAACTCGCCAAGAATAGCGCGAGCGTTCTGTGCGACCTCGACAAAGAGACGGTTGATTTTATTCCGAATTTCGACGGCGAGGAAGTCGAGCCAAGTGTTTTGGCGACGCGGATTCCGCTGTTGCTCGTCAATGGTTCGAGCGGTATTGCCGTTGGCATGGCGACGAGTATTCCGCCGCATAACCTCAACGAAGTCTGCGACGGCATGATTCACCTCATGAAGAATCCCGATTGCACGACGCGCGACCTCATGCAATTCGTCAAGGGGCCCGATTTTCCGACCGTCAACACGATTTATGGGCGGCGCGGCATCTACGAGGCCTACAATACGGGGCGTGGCAAGGTGCAAGTGCGCGCGCGCGTGACCGAAGAAAAGTACAACGGGCATCCGGCGCTCATCATTCGCGAAGTGCCCTATCAGGTCAATAAATCGGTCATGGTGAGCAAGATCAAAGAAGTCGCCAAAAACAAGATCATCGATGGCATTACGAACGTGCTCGATTTGTCGGGGCGTGGCGAAATCAAGATCATCATCGAATTGCGCAAAGACGTGCCGCCGCAAGTCGTGCTCAACCAGCTCTATAAGCTGACGCCGTTGCAATCGACGTTTGGCATCATCATGTTGGCAGTCGTCAACAATCGCCCCATCGTTCTCACGCTCAAAGAGACGATGAATTATTTCATCGATTTTAGGCGCGATGTCGTCGTGCGCCGCACGATGTATTTGTTGCGCCGCGCCCGAGAACGCGCCCATATATTGGAAGGCTACCGGATTGCGCTCGACAACATCGACCGCGTCATTACGATTATCCGGGGCAGTAGCGACGTTTCGCAAGCGCGTACACAGCTCATCGAAGAATTCGGGCTTTCCGAAATCCAAGCTCAAGCGATCCTCGAGCTCCGTCTCCAACGGCTCACCGGCATGGAGCGTAGCAAGATATTAGACGAATTAGCCGCTTTGTTGCAGTCGATTCAAGATTACGAGTGCATTCTGAAATCTAAAGCACGAATCGACGAAATTATCATTGGCGAATTCGAAGAGATAAAGAAGCTCTATGGCGATCCGCGATTGACCGAAATCGTCGATGCCGAAATCGAAATCGAAGACGAAGATCTCATCGCCGAAGAATATTGCATGGTCGTTCGCACGCATCAAAACTACATCAAGCGCATGCCCTTGAGCGAGTATCAGGCGCAGAAACGCGGCGGGCAGGGCAAGATCGGGATGGGAACGAAAGACGACGACTACGTGCGCGATATGTTCGTCGCCTCGAGTCACCAACGCATTCTCATCTTTACATCGTTGGGGCGCGTCTTCCTCATCAAAGTCTACGAACTACCGCAAGGAACGCGCACGACGAAAGGGCGCCCCATCATCAATATGTTGCCCAAGCTCGAGGCGGGCGAGAGCGTCGAAACGATTTTGCCCTTGCCGCAAGACGATATCCACGGATACATTCTCATGGCGACGCAAAACGGCATCATCAAGAAGACCGAATGCATGGCATTTAAGAATGTCCGCAAAAACGGGCTCAAGGCGATTCAGTTCCGCGAGGGCGATAAACTCATCGGCGCGGCACTCACCGACGAAGGCGATACGGTCATGCTCGTATCGGCCAATGGGTATTCGGTGCGCTTCGATCCCGATAAATTGCGCGCCCAAGGGCGCGTTTCGATGGGCGTGCGCGGCATTCGCTTGCGCGAAGGCGACAAAGTCGCCTCGATGGAGATCATCCACGATCCCGAAAGCGTCATCTTGACGGTCACCGAAAACGGCTTCGGCAAGCGAACCCCCATTTCGGAATACCCCGTTAAAGGGCGCGGCGGGCTCGGGATACGCGCCATTAGCACGTCGGAACGCAACGGCAAACTCGTCGCGGCGCTCGTCGTCGCCGACGATGAACACCTCTTGCTCGCCACCAACGGCGGCAAGATCATCCGCACGCGCATTAGCGAAATTCGCATCCAAGGACGCGCAACGGCAGGCGTCAAACTGATGAATACTCAAGAGGGCGAAAACATCGTCGCCGTCGCCACTTGCGCCGAATCGAACGACGACGACGCCGAATTGACGGCACTCCCCATCGACGATTCTCCCGAAGAAGTCGAAGACGTCGAAGAAGTCGAAGACGTCGAAGACGATTTGACCGATGACGATTTGGCAGACGACGACTTGAACGACGAAGACGTCGACGACGATTCCGAATAAAAATGACCGTTCATCGATTATTTTCTTCGATATTGATCGCATGCACGGCCGCACTCGCCGCATGCTCGCCCGCGGCTGGCGACATGCGCGAACGCGAACCGTTGCATTTCGACAAATCGCCCAAAACGACATTACAAAACGGCGACTCCGATTCTCATCTCGTCGCCGATCCCGAATTAAATTCAGATAATTTAGGTGATACTGAATCCAATTCAAACGAACCTGGCGAAACTCGGGATAATGCAGGAGTCGACGCAAACATTGCCCGCGATTCCAAAGACAATTCGAATGAATCAGCCGATAACTGTTCTCAATTCTGCGATCTCGGCAAATTTCGAATCGAAGACCCAACGCAACAATTGAGTTACGATGCGCGTCATTTGGGGATATTGGCATTGTGTGGCGATTCGGCGCGCGACGCGAAGTGCGTCGATCGCGCATTGCGCGATGGTGCCATTCTTTTCGCCGAAGAAGGCGGCTCCGAGCCCAAGAAGATACTCCTCTATCCGACGCGATTCGAGGCGTTTATCGACGATGCCAGCGCGCGAATCGATACGGCGGCGACCGAAGGGCGTTGGTCGGAGTCGCTCGATCGCGTCATTGCGGGCGTCGATGGAAGGCGCGTTTCGCCCGAAAAGACGCTCGACAATTTGCGGCAAGCTGTCGTTTCGGGTGCGTCGTCGTTTGCCATCGATATCGAATCTTTGCCGGCGCGTTCGAGCAATCTCAACGACATTGGCGATTTCAAGCCGACGGTTAAAATCGGCGGATTTCAGACGAAGTTTTCACGCTCGAAAAATCGCACGCACAACGTCAAATTGGCGGCTAGCGCCGTCGATGGCTTATTTCTCATGCCGGGAGCCGAATTTTCGTACAACGATTGGGTTGGCGAGCGAAGCGAGGCGCGTGGATACCGCGAGGCGCCGGTCATCGAGCAAGGGCAACTCGTCGAGGGCTTGGGGGGCGGCGCCTGCCAAGTTTCGTCGACGATTCATGCTGCAGCCCTGCTCTCGGGGCTCGAAATCGTCGAACGATACAATCATTCGTTGCCATCGAGCTATATTCCCATGGGCATGGATGCCGTCGTCAGTTACCCCACACTCGATCTCCGTATCAAAAATAATTTCGATCACCCAGTCGTATTGCGAGTTTTAATCGAAGATACGACGTTAATAGCGAATTTTTATTCCGATACGCCGCGTAACTCTAAAGTTTATTTCAGGCACGAAATCGCCGAAGAAATCCCATATAAAGAAGTCATTACGACCGATCCGACGCTTCCACCCGAGACGACGAAGATCACAAAACGCGGGAAACCCGGTTATCGCATACTCCGCAGCCGAATCGTCCTCAAAGATGGCAAGGAATCGTTCGAAAAGTTCTACGACGACACGTACCAATCCCAAACGCAAAACGTCACGATATCGCCCGATGTCGTTTATCCACCGCCCCCACTTGAATCTTGATTTCAAACCGCGATCTTTCGACCGCCCACTCTCCAGAGGTTTTTATGATTCCACTACCGACATCGACATCTCACTGGATAGCGCCGAGTCTTTTATCGGCCGATTTTGCGAACTTAGCCGACGAAGTTCGCCGCCTCGAGGCGGCGAAAGCCGACTGGCTTCATTTCGACGTCATGGATGGCACATTTGTGCCCAATATATCGGTCGGCATACCCGTTTTGGCGAGCCTTCGCAAAGTGACGACGTTGCCAATCGACGTCCATCTCATGATCGTCAATCCCGATCCGCTTTTGCCCGCCTTTGCCAAGGCAGGCGCCGATACGCTCACGGTTCAAGTCGAGGCGTGCACGCATCTGCATCGCACGTTAAACTATATCCGCGATCTTGGTTGCCGCGCCGGCGCGGCACTCAATCCGCATACGCCCATCGATTGCCTCGATTACGTCGCCGATTGCCTCGATTTCGTCCTCGTCATGACTGTCAATCCAGGGTTTGGTGGTCAGTCTTATATCGATAGCTGTACGAAGAAGATCGCCGCCATCCGCAAGCGATTCCCCGACCTCCCGATCGAAGTCGACGGCGGTATTAAAAACGATACGATCGGACGCGCAGCCCAAGCCGGCGCCAATATCTTCGTCTCGGGTTCGGGCATCTTCGCACAATCCGACTACGCCCAAGCCATCGCCAAGCTCAGAACAAACGCTGCATAGCGTAGATTTACCTATCATTCGCCCGCAACGCGGGCGAATACTCCCATTCATCACTCTTCATTCGCCCGCAACGCGGGCGAATTCTCACACTCATCACTCTTCATTCGCCCGCAACGCGGGCGAATACTCACACTCATCACTCTTCATTCGCCCGCAACGCGGGCGAATTCTCACACTCATCACTCTTCATTCGCCCGCAACGCGGGCGAATACTCCCCCTCTCCATTTATGGAGAGGGGTGAGGTCAGATACACTCGCCAGAAACATATGCTTCTTGACGAAAAACTGTCGGCAATATAGTAAAATAGATGTAAGTTTATCTGTGCGCAGGTGCGTCGAAAACTCGATCCACCAAGCGCATAAACTTTGACGTGAATCGAGAAAAGGTTTGTAACGTGGCTTTTGATAAAGAAAAAACCCTCGCCGCTGCTCAAAAATACGCCGATAAAGACCAACACGAAAAAGCGATTCGCGAGTTTCAGAAAATTCTCGACGTAGAGCCAAACGACCTCCGCGTGCTACTGCTGATAGCTTCGAGTTATGAACGCGTCGGCAAGATGGACGAAGCGAGCAATGCTTACGTCAAGATATTTGAGCAATATCGCAATCAAGGGGCGTATCAGAAGGCACTTGCCATCATCAAGCAAGCGCAACATTGCAATCCCAATTCCGACGATATCGCCATGAGCATGGCCGAGATCTACAGCGCTTTGGGGCTACCACACGAAGCCGTCAACCAGCTCGAAAAATGCCTCGCCAATGCCGAAAAAAGCCAGAATCATCGCACCTATGCCCGCATTTTGCAGACGATGGTCAGAGTCGATGGCGAAAACGTCCAAACTCGCATTCGCTACGCGCAAATGCTCCAAAGAGATGGCGATACCGACGACGCAAAACGTCAATATTCGCTAGCTTTAGCCCAGCTCTTGAGCAAAGAAAAATACATCGATTATATTCAGACATCGCGCGAATACTTGCGCATTGCGCCCAAAGATGCCGAAGTTCTGCAAGCCCTTGCCGGCATCTATATTCGCATGAACCGATTCAACGACGCGATTACGATGCTCTCGGTTTTGCCCTCGAACGAGCGAACCCCCGAAATCCGCGAGCATTTCATCACGTGCTATACGAAGACGGGGCGAACACAAGATGCCGTCCGAGAGCTCAAAGACCTCGCCAAACAATACATCGCCAACGACGAACGCGAAGATCTCATCGAATCGGTCTGGTTGCGAGCCCAAAAGATGGCCCCCAACGATCCCGAAATCATCGCCGCCCTCGACGATAGCGAAATCCCCATGCTCTCCGATTCGGCGCTCAGCTTAGTCGACGAAAACGGCATTCCAAGCCGCGTCTATACCGACGAGGCATTCCAAGAAGCGGCGCAAGCGGCTCAAGCCCCACAAATGAGCGCACTCGACCGCATGCTCCAGTCTAAATACGACGAAGCCCTATTCTACTACAATCGAGGAAACGCCGACGCCGCCCAAACATTGTGCTTGCAAATCGTCGCCGGCAACGAACAACACCTCCCCGCCCTGCGGCTACTCGCACAAATCCTCGAGCAAAACGGCGATCTCGTCATGCTCGCCCAAATCGAGCGAAAAATCGCGCGCGCCCTCTTCGAAACCGACATCGACGAAGCCGTGCGCCACGTATTGAGAGCCGAACAGTGCACGCCGCGCGCCTGGGAAAACTTCAATCTCATGCTCGTCTTTGGGCTCGATCCCGCCCAATACGGCATGCAGGCCCCCGAATCGTCGGGCGTTTCCAATCCGCGCATTCCCGTCGCCCAGCTCAATGCCGCCGTCAATTCACAGCCGCCGTTCCAAGCTCCGCCTCCGCTACCGCGACGCGCACCATCGGTCAACATGTCGCCCGAGCAGTTTGCCCAAGGTACGCCAGCACTCAGCCAGCCCAATGCCGTACCGGTCGCCGTCGCCGGTGCTCAACGCACGCACGCGAGTTCGGGCGCATTCAGCAGCATACAACAACCTCCACAACGGCCAAATTCGGGCGCATTCAGCAGCATACAACAACCTCCACAGCGGCCAAATTCGGGCGCATTCAGCAGCATACAACAACCTCCACAACGGCCAAATTCGGGCGCATTCAGTGGCATACAACAACCACCACAACGGCCAAATTCGGGCGTTTTCAATGGCATGCCTCAGCGAAGTCATGCCGATTCGGGGAGCTATGCCCAACCGAGCTCGGCGACGACGCCATCGGTTCCACAACCCGCGATTCCATCGCGCCCGGCGACGCCTAGCGTTCCACCCAAGCCTCATGCCAACGCACAAGGCAATCCGCACAACTCGATTTCTCAAATCGGCCGCACGCTCTCCAACGACCTCGATAACGCTTTCGACGGCATTTTTGGCGACGCCGGATCAGAACCCCAAGAGGCTCATTCTCCAAGCGCGACCATCGCCGAGCCGCTCCCGGCTTGGATGCGTCGATCGCAAGCAACGCCAGGTGCGCCAGCTCACGTCCCATCGCGTCAATCGACGCGAGCCACCATCGCTGCACCTTCGACAGCTTTCGAAACAGCCTCCCTGATGGGTTCCGTGTCCAATACCCCAAACAACGCTTTCGGAAGCTCGCCTTCGCAGCGAAGCATCGACCCGATGCATAATCACGCCATCACAGCGCGCAGCAATGGCGCAAACGCCGCCGGCTTCGGTTCTGGGGCTCATCGCCGACAAACGGGCAATCTCCCCACCACCGTCATCGAATCGCCAGCGCTGACACAGCTCTCGCCGCCCTCGGCGCAACTCTCCCACATCACGCGCCAACCATCCGGCCAAATCCCTGCCATTCCACGCCAGCCGTCGGCTCAAATTCCCGTCGCGCAACCTCAAGCCCCAGTCGGCATTCCACGCCAGCCGTCGGCTCAAATTCCCGTCGCGCAACCTCAAGCCCCAGTCGGCATTCCACGCCAGCCGTCGGCTCAAATCCCCGTCGCGCAAACACAAATCCCCGTCGTCCAACAACAAGCCCCAGCCGGCATTCCTCCACAAGACCGAAAAACTGTCGAAGAGTCGATCCAAGAAATCAACTTCTACGCCTCTCTCATGCTCGTCGACGATGCCCGAAACCTCCTCAACGCCCTCATTCAGAAATATGGCGACGTCGACATCATTCACGACGCCAAACTTCGCATCGATGCCCTCTGAGCATCCAATCCTCTCTAGGCGCCCAAATTCTACGATTTGAGCGCTTTTTTTTCGCTAACTCATCTTTTTGCGCACCACGTGTGCGCCCCCTTGGTACGAATATGGAAAACCTCGAAACACAAAAACGCGCCGATGTCGCCGACTTCGAAGGCAAAACGCTTGCCCAACTCATGGCAAGAGCCATTCATCGCTTTGGCGAACGCCCCTTCTTGGGCGTCAAAAAAAACGGCGTCTATACGTGGATGACTTTCTCGGAATTCGACATTCAAATGCGCAAACTACGCGCCATCTTCCGACGCGAAGGCCTCAAACGCGGCGACCGCGTCGCCATCATCGCCAATAACTCCGTCGAATTCGCCCTCACTGTCTACGCCGCCTACGGACTCGGGGGCGTCGTCGTTCCCATGTACGAAGTCCAAAAAATCCAAGACTGGGAATTCATCTTCGGCGACTCACAACCCACCCTTGCCGTCGTCAGCAACGACTCCATCCGCGAAAAAATCGAAGGTCTCAACTGCCCCTCGCTCAAAAAAATCTACACCACGCATCCCTCGACCATCGCCCCCGACGATGAACTCTCAAAAATTATCGAAAAATCCGAAGAACTCTACGATATCGCCCCCGATCTCTCCCAAGACGACCTCGCCGATATCATCTACACGAGCGGCACGACCGGTATGCCGCGCGGCGTCGAACTGACCCACAAAAACATCGTCGTCAACGCACGCTGCACCGCCACCTGCTTCCCCATCTACGAAACCGACCGCACGCTCTCGTTCCTCCCATGGGCTCACGCCTTCGGCAAAACCGTCGAACTCGTCATCTTCCCATGCGTCGGATCCGCCATTGGGCTCGTCGAATCCAACCGAACCATCGCCCAAAACCTCGTCGAGGTCAATCCTACCGTCCTCGTCTCAGTCCCAAAAATCTTCAACAAAATCTACGACACCGTCCATCTCAAAGCCGAAACAAAGGCCATCACTCGCACGCTCTTCGGAAAAGCCGAAGAAATTGCAAAAAAATCCCTAAACTCGAAACTTTCTCCATTCGATAAGCTCCAACACGCCATTTTCGACAAAGTCGTCGCCTCGAAAGTCCGCGCCGCGTTTGGCAATTCCCTCCGCTTCTGCATCTCCGGCGGCGCATCCCTCTCCGAAGAAGTCGCCTCGTTCTTCGAAGGCTTCGGCATCAAAATATTCGAAGGCTACGGCATGACCGAACACTCCCCCATCGTCGCCGTCAACACCCCCGGCCACACGCGCATCGGCAGCGTCGGACACCCACTCCCCGAAGTCAAAATCGAAATCTCACACGACAACGACGCACTCGACACCACCGACGACAAATGCGGCGAAGTCGTCATCTCGAGTGCCTCGGTCATGAAATGCTACCACAACGCACCCGCCGCCACCGCCGAAGCCATCGACCCACAAGGCCGCCTGCACACCGGCGACATGGGCTACATCGACGACGACGGCTTCCTCTGGCTCACTGGCCGCGTCAAAGAACAATATAAACTCGAAAACGGCAAATACGTCGTTCCAAGCGCACTCGAAGAAAAAATCAACAACTCCACCGCCATCAACCTCAGCGTCGTCTTCGGCTCCGCAAAACCATACAACGTCGTACTCATCAACCCAACCCCCGAAGCCATCGAGAAATTCAAGGCCGACAACAAACTACAAAACGCCACCAACGAAGAACTCGAAAACAACCCAAAACTCCGCGACCTCTATGCCAACGAACTCAAAACCACCACCGCCGACTTCCGCGGCTACGAACGACCACAAAAATTCGCCATCATCCTCGACGAATTCACCATCGACAACGGCCTACTCACACCCGCTCTCAAAATTAAACGACGCGAAATCGAAAAGAGATTCGCCGACACTCTCGACGCGCTCTATCACAACGCCTAGTTTCAATACTTCGACGATGGCAATGCAATCGTTTATATCAACCTGCGCATTGCCTCCACAAACCCGCAAACACCGATAAACACGCGTTATCGCGCTTTATACAATTTCAAACGCACGTATACCCTTCGATATATATATGCGTTTTTTTTGTGCCTCGCCTATTGCCCTGCGGGCAATACGGCTACGGGCTACGCCTATTGCCCTGCGGGCAATACGGCTACGCTGCTACGCTATTGCCCCTTGCGGGGCAATACGCTCCGCGGTTCGGCTATTTGCCTGCGGCAAATACGCCTCACAAATCTATACACTGCGTTCATATTCCAAAAAGCATCAATACATCGCAATTTCCAACTCAAATGTTCGCCTTTTCCGATTTATTCTCACAAAATAGATGAAAAATTTGACATCGAATCTTTTTCAGTCATAATGCACGGTCTCTTGGAGGTATATGTTATACCTCCACCTACACACTAACTGCGTCTCCGCAACAATGCAACGATTGACGCTATAAGGATTATGCTATGCGTAAACTACTCTTCCCCATCATTGCTTGTGCTTTCCTCGCCATGGCTTGCGACGATTCCTCGTCCGACAGCAATGAGCCCTCGACCACGCTCAAAGCTGGCGACAAATGCGATCCCAAGACGTTCAAAGCGACTTGCAAGACCGACGAAAAAACCCAAAAAACAGTTGCCTTCGAGTGTGCAATGGGCTTTGGCTTTGTCATCGATACGCAATGTGGTAGCGATCAAGCTTGCCTCGTTGCCGAAGACAAATCAGTTGCTGGTTGTTTCAAAGGGCAAGATGACGTCGTCGACTCCACGGCAGAAAAGGATGCTGAATACTTCTGTAGAACCAAGGATGATGAACATATACTATCGTGGTCGATCGTTAAAAAGATGAGCGACAACACATTCCGAAAGTTTGAATACGACGCCACATGTTCACTCGGTTGCAATGACGAAAAGAGTTGCAAGCCTGTTGGCACCAATGGCGTCTGCAACGACGAAGCTAAGGCATTGTGCGAAGAAGGCCAAAAATGTGCTACACTCGGCAATGCTGGAGTTCTCTGCTACAAAGAAGAATGTGGCAAAGACGATCCAATTGGTGTACAAAGAATTACATGTAGCGATGATGCTACGAGCGAGATCACGATTGATTGCGTCGCAACCGACAGTGGCGTCGTTGCTAAACAAGAATATATCAGAAAGTGTGAATGCGATAAAGAAACAGGCATGTGCAAAGATTCGGAATAATCCGATACCGTTGTACTAAAGCGAATTCACATAATAAACGGCGGCGACATAAGTGTCGTCGCCGTTTTTTTGCATTCTATGCAAACAACGTGCAGCCCTCTTCTTTGAATTGTTCGATCTTTGCCAAAATCGTCTCGACATCGACGCCGATATAGTCGGCTAAACAAGCGAGGCAATAGAATTGATCGATCTTTGGACTGCGCAACTTTTTGTTAATGCCAACGACATCGCGCGACAGTGGCGTCGCGCCACATATACAACATTTTTCTATTTTCTTTTTCATAATATTCAAACCATACATCGCCCATCTCCCCCCTCTGCGATCCGACGGGCGCGATATAGGCAATAGAATTTTCACTCTTTCACATGCAATTCGGGCATCGATGTTTTTCGATATTCCCGATCCATGAAACACAATTGTTTCCATATAATCGTGCGCATGTGAATCGCCGGATCGAGGCAATACTTTTTGAACTCGTCGCGGTCGACGTCGTCGACCGATTGAACGTGCGGGAATAACAATTTGAGAAATCCCGTCGTCAACCGTTTAACGGCTTCTAAGTGCCGAATATCGGCATCTTTCCCGACTTCGATCAAATCGTCGACGATCCGGCGATAACTCCCATCCGACCGCATCAAATGCATAATCGACGTAAAATACTCGGTGTTGAGATTCCACGACGAAGCCTTTTGCTCTTCCAATAGACGCGGCAAATCCCACCCCTCGATAAAGCCATGAAACCGATCGATGAGCGCACTTTCATTGAATACGCTTGGCAAGTATTTCATCATATTCGATTCGATATCCATCGAATCGCAGGGAATGTTCCCCGATATGACAAACCCCGAATCCGATGTAAATTGAATCGCGTCAATTCTCACCGATCGGTTTTCCAAATACCCTTGTAATGCGCCTTGCAATTCGCTTGGATTTGGGAATGTCATCTTATTGACTTCGTCGAGAATGACGCAATCGTGGCATGCGACGAGCCCATATCGCTTTTTGGCAACGTTGTAAAACAATTGCGCTCTCGATACCGTTCCCGTCGAAACCGCCCACACGTTTTTGCTCACTTGGCCATAGAGATACGATTTCCCCGTGCTCTTCGGAGCGAGTTCGATGAGATTGACGTTCTTTTCAATAAACGGCAACAGGCGTTTGCACATTCCCATACGCGCTTTGAACGTCTTATAACCCGCCGGATTGTAATCGACTGCCCCCAAGACGACGTCGATCCACTCTTCGACCGTAAACGCCCTGCGCTTCTCCTTATAGACATCGACATCGAGTGTATAAGGGCAAAAGTCGCTATATTTCGTCAAAACGATTTTGCCTTCATCGTCGTCGAGTTTGCAATAGCGCAATTCGATTTGCCCCCATACTTCCGTCGTTCGAACGAATGATTCGCGGTTTTGTTCCCAGACGTCGTCGGCAATGAGCGTATCTTTCGCCACCTCTGGTTTGCTGTTGTAATGATTACCTGCCGAACTTGGTCTCTCATAAGACCAAGTTCGCGAGCAACCCTTTTATAACCATAAATCCATTAACGATAAGATGCCAGTATTCTTTCCCGTTGTTCGTTGGTAATCACTTTTGTTCTCCTGTGTGTGATGTCAACTAAAACGTGGATAGATCACCTCTGCCCAAGCCGTTCGATCGGGCTCGGCATATACAACGACCTCGCTGCCCGGTATATTGGCTCGATGGAGAAAGTCTTCGATAAAGCAAACGACATCGTACATCGTTAAGTCGTTTTCGATGTCGAAGTAATAACCGTATCCGAGATCGACCACATTTTTTAACATGCGTCGCGATTGACTCATCCAAGAATAGGCATTTTGCTTGCACAAAGCGCTGATGTGATATCGCGCTTGTTCGATCATCTTTTTGAGAAGCCATATAAAGACATCGTTGAGTCGTCGTTCGCCGACGGGAAAGTCTTTGATGTAGTCGCAACACTTTATGCGCGTCACTTCCGCGCGATTGACGACCTTCGGCGGAAGTGTCGATATCAAGCGTATTTCGGAGGCTTGCATATCGACATCGAGCGATCGGTCATCGTCGTCGACCTCGGCGCGATACGTCGAGATTGCACCGTGTGCAGTTGTATTGGCGACACTGCGCTCTCGTTGCAAACCACAAGTTCGGTCGCGATTGGAATATGACACTCTCGCCGACTCGGGTTCGCCATGCGATCCCCTCCTGACCATCGTCGTCGGCCGACTCGGCGCTGAATGATTTGCAACGTTTCCTCCTTTTGGCATCGCATATATGGCAATTTCGGACGATGTATAATCGCAATAACATGCAAATGTCGCAATGACAGCGCACAAATACATCGCCGAATAATTACAATATATATACCACCCACTCGATAATTGACATGTCAATGTACTCGTTTTACTTTGTAACGGTTCGACTTCAAAAAAGTTCGTCTCACTATTGAGAAATCGCGACGGTTTACGACTTCGAACTGCAACATCTCGAAAGCTATCGATATAGAGATCATCTAAAACCGGATTTGCAGCGGCGATTTCGTGTTCGACGATAGCGAGGTAGAGTTTTTTCCAAGTCGTACGATTGGAGCAGCGATAGATGCAATCGCCGACGCGACAGAGGACGGGGATCGTACTCGTGAACCGACCATCGACCTCGATATGCGCCACATCATATTCATATTCGATGACGTCGCTGCCCAATTCGGCGACGTAGGCGTTCCATGTTTCTTTGTCGTAGTTCGAGACGTCGATATTAGCTCTATGCACAAAGCGTTTGAATTCCGCCAAACGCGTTGCATAAGGTCTCGAATCAAATTCGCTATGGTCTCGAACTTTTGAAGTTAATTCAAAATTCCCATTTTGTTGGTGGGTGAAATTCGGCATATTCACATCATCCTCAAATAATATTCTGTTACAATGCGTTGTCTTTGGTCAAAATGCAAAGCAACTGAACACGTCACGGGCGCAATTTAACCGCAAAGCGTTGAATGATCAACAGAATTTAACAGCCTAAATTCTTTTTCACATGAACGCAGATCGGATTCGTCTGGGGCATGTTAGGGCAGGGGAAAACAGGACCTCTCCTCCGGCCTATCGGCCCCCCCC
>SFMP01000049.1 GCA_004554395.1 Myxococcales bacterium
AAAAGCCCGTATGGAGCGATAGCGACATAGGGCGATAATAAGCCCGTATGGAGCGATAGCGACATAGGGCGATAATAAGCCCGTATGGAGCGATAGCGACATAGGGCGATAATAAGCCCGTATTGCCGTAGGCAATAGGGCGACAAAGCGGAACGCAAGAGAAAACGAGCTAAACTATTGATATTAAAGGCTTTTCATGAATAATTCCGATCTAACCCCCGATCAAGTTGCGCGTCTCGAAGCCGATGGACAGTCGCCCGAGAAGGTGCGTGGCGAGCGCGTCGAAATCGAAAAAATGTACGACAGCTTAATCGGAAAGCTCGTCAGTTATCACCCCGAGGCCGATGTGGCGTTGATTCGCCGGACGTTTGAATATGCCTACGACAAACACCTTTTGCAGAGGCGCAAATCGGGCGAACCGTATATCATTCACCCGTTGGGCGTGGCGAAGTTGGTGTCGCAGCTCAAGCTCGACGAAGCGAGTATTTGTGCGGCGCTTTTGCACGACGTGGTCGAAGATACCGACACGACGCGGCACGACATCGTCGAGGCGTTTGGCACCGAAATTGCGGATTTGGTCGACGCGCTGACGAAGCTCGACAAGTATTCGTTTACGTCGAAGGAGGAGCGGCAGGCGGCGAACTTTTGCAAGATGCTGTTTGCGATGAACAGCGACCTGCGGTGCATCCTCATCAAGCTCGCCGATCGCGTGCACAACATGCGCACGTTGCAGCACATGCGCCCCGACAAGCAGGCGACGATTGCGCAAGAGACGCTCGACATTTACGTTCCGATTGCGAATCGGCTTGGCATCGAGTGGATGAAAGCCGAGCTCGAAGACATTTGTTTGCGGTATTTGCACCCCGAGGAATACAACGAGCTGTCGTCGAAGATCGATGCGCTCGTGCACGATAAACACGATTACATCGAGCGCGTGAAGAATATTCTGAATGAATCGCTGATTGCCGAAGGGATTACGGGGTTCAAGCTCAAAGGTCGAATTAAGCACATCTATTCGATATATCGCAAGCTGAAGCGTAGCAACGGGATGTATGAGAAGTTGCACGATATCATCGCGTTCCGGGTCATCGTGAACACGAAAGCCGAGTGCTATCACGTGTTGGGCATCGTCCATAGCATGTGGACGCTGATCGAGGGGCGGTTTAAGGATTACATTTCGCGGCCGAAGGCGAACCAATATAGCTCGTTGCATACGTCGGTGATTGGGCCCGATGGCGAACAATTCGAGGTTCAGATTCGGACGTATGAGATGGACCAAGTTGCCGAAGAAGGTATCGCGGCGCACTGGAAATACAAAGAAGGCAACATTACGCCGAGCAAAGATGCGCAGAATTACGCGTGGTTGCGCCAGCTCGTCGAGATTCAAGAGAATTCGGCAAACGTCGATTCGAACCAGTTTCTCAATACGGTGAAGCTCGATTTATTTAATGAGAGCGTCTATGTGTTTACGCCCAATGGCGAAATCAAGTCGTTGCCGCAGGGGTCTTGCCCGATCGATTTTGCGTATTCGGTTCACAGCGAAGTCGGCGACCATTGTTCGGGGGCGATTGTCAATGGCAATATCGTATCGCTTCGATATGAGCTCAAAAATGGCGACGTCATCGACATCATCACGCGACAGAATCAGAAACCAAAGAGCGACTGGTTGCAAATGGTGGCGACGAACCGAGCGAAGAGCAAGATCAACAAGTTCTTGAGCCAAGAAGAGCGCAACACGCATAAGTTGATCGGATCGCAACTCGTCGAAAAAGCCCTCAAAAAGATTCGCATTTCGCTAAGCCAGTTCGAGAAATCGAGCGAATTGCCGAAGATTCTTTCGTCGTTTAAGTGCCAGAATCTCGAGGCGCTCTACGTCGCACTTGGGAGCGAAAAGATTTCGTCGGAGACGTTTTTCGAGAAAGTCCAACCGTATTTGAACACGGGCGATAACGACGACGATTCGACGCCACCGACGCAGATGCCGGCTTTGGTGAGCGAGGAGAGGGTCATCGACAAGTTGAACAAGCGTTCGCAGACGAAAGTTTGCGTCGATGGGATCGACAACTTGGCCGTTCACTTTGCAAAGTGTTGTTCACCCGTTCCTGGCGAGCCGATCGTCGGGTTTATCACGCGCGGCAGGGGTCTTGCGATTCACCACATGAATTGTTCGCGCATACGCAATCTCGAGCCCGAACGCCACGTCGAATGCCACTGGGATCCGCATATTGCCGATGGTGCGATGGCGACGCGATCGGTCAACATTCAAATCGTGGCCACCGACCGCATTGGCATATTGCAAGACGTCATCAAGGTGATGAGCGAAATGAAGATCAACATATCGCAATCGCACTGCCGAACGCTCAACGAATCGATGCAGTGTATATTGACGTTCGAAGTCCAAGTCATCGACATCAAACAGCTCAATCTCTTGCTGCGCAACCTCCAAAAGACGCCTGGCGTCGTCACCGCAGAGCGTAGCACGACGTAGCAGAGGCGTCGCGCGATGTCGTAAATGCGTCGCCGCACGTCACGCGACGGCATAGATGCGTCGCGCGACGGCATAGATGCATATCACGTCGTTGTAGACACGCGAATAATTATCCCGTATAATGCGGATCACATCATGCGCGTAAGCGCCATAAATTAGAAAGGAATGGTCGATGAAAGACGAATTGAGCTTTTATGCCGTTGACACGAAGACGTTAGAAGAAAAGATCATGACGAAGGATTTGCTCATGGGTCGCGAGCTCGCGGCAGAGCTCGAGCGATTCGGTCAGCACTTGGGCACGCTCTATTTCGATAAAGTCTATATGGGCGATATCTTTAAGAAACTGGAAGAGTTGACCGGGGCGCCGTTCAAATTCTTACTCGGGATGGGGGCGCGTCGCCTCGAGCCTTGCGGTCCGATTACGTATTGTGGGCGACAAATCCCCGCCGAATTGGGCGAATACGTCTTCCAAATCGACAACATTCAAAAGTTGATGAACAAAGCCGAACCCACCGAGAAGGAAAGCGAAATCATCGCCAAATGGAAGGCGTTTTGCGAAAAGATTCAGCTCGATAAAGAGCCCAATTGCCTCGATGCGATAAAGAAATACATCGGGAAATTCCGCGATCGCACGCCCGAGCTCATTTCCGTCTATACGCGTTGCTAATTCAGAAGTTTTCCATTTCGTTGCGGCGCTCTGGGCGGCGCCGCGCGTCGGTTTTCCTATGACTCTTGAGACGAGCGGGGTTTACGGTGTCGCAATATCAAATGCATCTCAATGCAGCGTATGATTTTTATGCCGATGGAAATTTTGAAGCCGCGAAAGCCGCGAGCGAACGCGCGGCCTCGTGCGCCACGCCTAGCGATGGCAGTGCGGCGAAAACGGTCTATGCGCTATGCTTGAGAAAGCTCGAATATGGCGATGAAGCATTTGCGGCGCTCAAAGAAATCGTCGAATCCGACCCCAGTGGCGAAGCTTGTGCCGAGTTTGCATTGATGCGCGCCGAGCGCAACGAATGCGATGCTGAATGTAGAGCGATGGCAATGCGAGCCATCGACGAAAACCCCGACCTCCCGTCGGCGTATATTGCGCTGTTTTGGTGCGATGCAACCGAAGGCGCCGCACTGAGCGCCGTCAAAAACTTGCGCCGCGGCATATTGCGCGGAAGCGATTTCCCCGAAAAACGCGCCTTCGACATGATCCGAAACTGGTGCCAGATGTATTGCAATGCCAACGATCCGCAGTCGGCGTTTGCACTCATCCACGAAATCGGCGATTTGTTTACGTCGTTCGATTTCATCATACTCCATGCGCGAATCGCCGACATATGCGAAGATCACAGAACAGCAGTTCACTATTATAAAAAAGCTCTAGCTTGGCTCCGCCCTGGGCAAATGCGAAGCGAAGTTCTCGAAGAAATTGCACGAATCGCCATTTAATTTGTAGTTTCTACAAATATTGAATGTTTAGGGCGAACATCATGAGGTTACACATCGCATGGGCGAAGACGGCTCCGGCGATGCCATTCGTCTTATAGCGCAAGAAACCGAACAAACAGCCTGGGAAAAACGTCACCAAGCGGACAAAGCCGCCGTTGACGACGTGGAGGCTGGCAAAGATCATCGACGCCAACGCAATCGATATTGGCGCGGCGTATTTTTGGAGTGATCGCCTTGGGCTTTGTTCCAATCGATAGGCGATATTCGTCTGCACGAATCCGCGATAGAAATATTCTTCGGGCAAGGCGACGCCTAAGAATTGCCAAAGAATTTCGCTAGGGATTTGTGGCAATATGGCGTCGAAATTCGACCACGAAAACGCGGCTTTAGCCCCTAATCCGTGCGTCATCCAAACGCCGTGCCCGACGACTATCGGGACAAAGAGGATCGCCATCGCGCCCATGCCCCAGAGCAAATCGCGCCACGAAAACAGCTTCTCGACAGTGCAAAAGCCCAAATCGATCTTTCGATGGCGAGCGATGATGGCGGGTAACCCAACCATCGCCAAAAACGACGCCATCCACATTACAGACTCGAGCGAGCTATAGCCCATGCGCCATGTCACGACGTCGAGCGCGACAAAGGCGAAGACGACGACGCAAGCGACGACGATATCGCGCCAGCGCAATGTCTTTCTTCGTTCTTCGGTCTCGGCATTCATGGGGTTGGGCTCGATTCATCGGCCCGGCTGGGCTCGGGAATTTGGGAAAACGAAACGCGGAAATTTGGAAACCGCGAACTCGATTTGGAAATCGCGAACTCGATTCATCGGCCCGGCTGGGCTCGGGAATTTGGGAAAACGGAACGCGGAATTTGAAACTACTCGATCGACGCACCAAATACGGCATCGCGCATGAAAACATGCGCCTTTGTTCGACGAATGGCAGAATTATCCGACATAATGGCGAATAAAAATCGCAATACGTGGTCTAATACCGAATTTAATTTCTCGATCGACGCGCCCCGTTCGACGACATTTTGCATCGTTTGGCGCAAGGATTGCTGGCGCAATCGGCGCACCGATTCCAAGACGATAGGCGCGATATTCTCTTCGCCATGCGCACAGCCCTCGCATAGGAATCCGACTTCTTGTTGAAACCATTTCGAGCGCCGCAATGGTTTGGCGCATTGTGCGCAATAATCGATATTGGGCAAAGCCCCGAGCTGGCTAAACAAATGGCACTCAAACCAAGCCAATACCATGGCAGAGTATTCGGGGGCGGTGTTCATCACGGCGAGCGACGACAAGAGCGATTCGAATAACCCATCGATAGCGGAATCGGTTGGGCAGACGTTGGCGACGGCTTCGAGCGCGGCACTGGCGCACGCATACGACGCGATATTTTGCAACAATCCATCGAAACGACGGGCACTATATGCCGTTTCGAGCCGCCACATATCGCCCGATTTTCGCCGATCGCACGTCATTTCATAGACGCACATCGTTTCGAGCCCGTTGGGGAACGATTTCGATCCCTGGATATGCGACGCCACCGCCGTCAGCGTCGTATCGGAATCGGTGAGCCAATCGGTAATGGCGTCGTTGTCGCGTACTTTAGATTGTCGAAATATGATGCCGTACATGAGCCAAATCTGCCTAAATTCCTACATTTCTTCGAGCACGTCGATGCTGAGCAATTCGAGCCCAGTCTTGAGCACGATGCCGATGGCGTCGACAAGCGCGAGCCGCGCTTTTTTGAGCGATTCATCGGTACAAGTCAAGATCGGGTGGCCCGCTTTATCGGTAAAGATAAAGGCAAACGTCTTGCAAAGGTTGAAGAGGTATTCGGCCATCTTGCCCGGATCTCGTGCATCGGTCGCCCATTTGAGCGCCGTTTGAAACTGCATCAAAGTGAGCAAGAGTTTTTTCTCTTGCGGCGTTTTGAGCGCCGATAAGACTTGGTCATCGACGCCTTCGCCGTGGACATAGCCCGCTTTTCGCAATATCGATCGCGTTCGAGCATAGTTCATGAGGCAATATGCGCCCGTGCGCCCTTGGAGATCGAGCGATTTCTCGGGGTTAAACTCCATCCACGAAGCGGGCGTCACGTCGAGCAAATAGTATTTGAGCGCCGCCAAAGCTATCGTCAGGGCTCGGCGGTCGAATTCCGCGTCATCGGCTTGCGCATAATGTTCGCGATCCGACTTATTATCCATCAATTCCCGCACGAGCCGTGCCATTTCGGCGACGAGGTCGTCGGTGTCGACGACGGTGCCCTCGCGGCTCTTCATGCGCCCATTGGGCAACGTCACCATGCCATACGACAAGTGCTCGAAGCGACCTGCCAAATCGGGGCGCACGGCGCCCAATATCCCAAATAAAACTTTGAAGTGGTGATTTTGTTCATCGGCGACGACGTAGATCATCCGATCGTAGGCATAATCTTTAAATCGCTCGATTGCCGTGCCAATGTCTTGTGTAATGTAAATGCTCGTGCCATTCGAACGCAACACGATCTTTTCACCACTCAATCCAATGCGCGACAAATCAAATGCCGTGGCATTATCGGGGCGTTTGTAGAAAATTCCGTTCTTGAGCCCTTCTTCGATGATATCTTTGCCCAATCGATAAGTATCACTTTCAAAATACAACTTATCGAACGAAACGCCTAATGTCTTGTACGTATCCATGAATCCATCGATGACCCAGCCGTTCATCTTCTTCCACAGCGCTCGAACCGTTTCATCGCCAGCTTCCCATTTGACCAACAAATCGGTCGCCTGCTTGCCCAAATCGCTCACCGTATTGAAATACGCGTCTTTTTCGGCACTCTTGAACGTCGAAAACATGTCGGCAGGCGCTTTGCCCTTCTTTTTGCCCTCGGGCAAGGCGGCATAGGCGTCGATCGCCTTCTGTGCCTTGATCCCCGCTGGCGACGCCACAAACGCCTCAAACGCCGCTTTGCCCGCCTCCGATTCCAGCCACGTTTTGTATTCGGCTTGGAATGCCTTTTCGAACATGACGTAAAAATCGCCGACCATGTGATCGCCTTTTTTGCCCGCTTCTTGAGGCGTTATCCCGTTGCCATAGAGCATATACGACAACATCGATTTGCAAATGTGTATGCCGCGATCGTTGATAATGTTGACTTTGACGACGTCGTAACCACTCTTCTTGAGCAATCGCGATACGGATTCGCCGATGACGTTATTGCGCAAATGCCCCAAGTGCTGCGGCTTATTCGTATTTGGTGCCGAAAACTCGACGACAATTCGTTCATTTTTCGGTTCTAACGAACCGAATTCAGTTCCGCGAGCGAGTATTTCGCCGACGACGATGCGCGACAGATTTGCCGCATCATACGTCATATTGACGTATGGACCGGCGGCAACGACGCTTTCGAAGACGGGCGATTTGCCCAGGATTTCTGCCAAACGCGACGCAATAACCGCCGGATTATTGCGCGATTTGTCGTCTAACGCCGCCAGCTTTCCGCGCAACGCAAAACAAGAAAACGCCACATCGCCCAGTGCATTTTCGGGGACTGCACTCAACGAAACATCGCTCGCGCCAAATTCTGCGCCACCCAATTCCACCACCGCCGAAGCGATGAGCTCTGAAATTTCCGACTGAAACTTTTCTACCGTCGACATCATTCTTCCAATTTCGTTCCCAAGTCTATATCCAATGCGATGCGCTCCATCAAAAAATCAAAAACGCCACGCGCGCGCCACCAGCGACGCTCATTCGATGCGCCTGTGTAGCACAAATGCGCATCTGTAATAGATTTTATGCGCAAAATGCACGATAATTCTTAGCATCGTCCCGATTCCCCGCCCCCATATCCCCACCCCCATATCCCCACCGCACACATCCCACACATCCCCATATATAAGGATACGCCATGAAACCCTACGCGCTCTACATCGCTTCTGCATTCCTATTCACCACAATTTCGGGCTGCGCCGAAGGCGTCGACAATCCCAGCCTCCCCAACGACCAAAATCAAAACCAAGGAAATCAAGGTAACCAAAACCAAGGAAATCAAGGTAACCAAAACCAAGGAAACCAAGGTAACCAAAACCAAGGAAACCAAGGTAACCAAAACCAAGGAAATCAAAACGCATCTGACGAATCGATCGCCCGCGCTCGCATCGCCCAAACCGTCTCGACCGAAAAAGCCTTCAACGACATCGCCTATTCCAACGGTTTTCCCGTCATCACCTCCGAAAACTCCGTCATATTCATGCACTGGCACGACGGCGGGTCATGGGCCGTCGCCGGCGGCCTCAACAATTGGACCCCACAACCCATGACCCAACAAGGCGACATCTGGTACGCCGAACTCCCCATCCCCGACGGACTCACCGATCTCGGCTACAAATTCGTCAACACTGCCAACGACCAACAAACCTACGTCGCCGACCCCTGGGCTCTGCGCTACACACACGACGAATACGGCGAAATCTCCTATATTTCCGCTCCGCCCAAGCCCCACATCATGCGCTGGAATAACTTCAGTAGCCCCCAAAAACTCGCCACGCGCGCCATCCGCGCCTACGTTCCCAACACACCACCGCCCTACGACGTCATCTACGCACACGACGGGCAAAACCTCTTCGGCGACTCAACGGTAACCTGGGACCTCCCCACCGCCCTAGCCTCCACATCCGCCAACATCCTCGTCGTCGGCATCGACAACTCCACCGACCGATTCGCCGAATACACCCACGTCGACGATACCATCGAATTCGCCGGCCAAACGCTCCACGTCACCGCAAACGGCGACAACTACGCCGCCTTCGTCGAAACGACCGTCCGCCCATTCATCGAATCGAAATTCCAAACGACTGCCAAAGCCGGCCTCATGGGCTCATCCCTCGGCGGCCTCATCAGCCTCTACATCGCACACCTCTACCCCAACCGCTACAAAGCCGTCCTAGCCCTCTCCCCAACGACCGCATGGGGCGACTTCTCCGCACACAACCCGACCATCGCCTCACTCTACCAAGCCGCCGACCACCGTTCCACCGTCATCTACGTCGATTCAGGCGGATCCGCCGGTTCGGGCTGCAAAAACTCCCCTCAAGACGCCATCGAAGACGAAAACTCGCGCGACAACTACTGCTACACCAAAGCATTCGCCGACGCCCTATACACCATCGGCTACGAATACGACAAAGACCTCTTCCACTGGCACGAACCCGGCGCACAACACAACGAGGCGGCATGGGCGGCTCGCGTCAGTCGCCCACTAAAAATCTTCTCCGAAATCAAATAGTTAGAAATTGTCCCCAGCGATTGCGCAAGCGCAATACGCTGGGGGTTGCGCTATCTCGCGCTCTGCGCTCAATACGCGCAACTTTCGCCCTATTTCGCCCACAGGGCTCAATACGGGCTCTAGGTCGCCCTATTTCGCCCGCGGGGCTCAATACGGGCTCTGCCGCCGCGCGCCACAACATGGCGCGCTCCCCCCCCTCGCCAGATTTATCACATCTGCCGCAGGCAGATGTCTATTCCCCCTCGCCATTTATGGAGAGGGGGGGCCGACAGGCCGGGGGTGAGGTCAAAAAAACACTAAAACGATGTCCGATCTCCGAAACGCAAAACATCTTTATTCCTTTACGAAAATCGCCAGATCGAGTAATCTAAATCTATTCTTCGCATGATGCCAAATTGGGCGGTGACCACACAGTGAGGGTATTTCAGCGATGCAAATCACGGAAATAAAGAAGGGTACAAGGGTTTCGGACGACATTCGCACCGATTCTTTTCTAGAGTTGTCGGGCGACGTCGCCCAATACCTCGCCTCGGACGATACCTACGGGCACGCCCTGCTCCACATCATGCCCGCCGAGGGCCACGACGAAGAGGCACTCAAAAAGACGGCGCAATTCCAAAGCGAAACACTACACAACGAAGTTCGCTGCGGCAAATACGACGACACTATCTTCTTTTCCGAGCCTTTCCCCCTCGGCGAATTCATGTTCGAATGGCTCGAACGACGCGAACGCGTCGCCATTGCCGAGGCAATTAAGCGCATCATTAAACTCTTGCACGTTTTGCAGAAAGCCCACGAAAATCAAATTTTCCACGGGCATATCACGCCAAAGACGATTTTAATGCAACGTACAAGCGATGCTTTCGAACTTCGAATCATGGGGCTCGGCGTTGCCCAAGCGCTCCCAAAAGGCGAACAACTCAACATCGATTGGTTCGATTACACATTCGACCTCGAAGGCATGACGCCGCAAGCCGTCGATATCTACGGCACGGCCATCGTCCTCATGGGGCTCGTCAGCGGCGAGCAAGGCATCGATAACTTCGAGGCAACTGGCTTGCTCCCACCCATTTTCCGCGGCGGCATATTGCAACAAGCCATGGAACGCGCCCTCGCTTTGCGCATCGATACATACTCCGAAGTCCTCACCTTTACCCAAGACCTCGAAGCTTCGCTCCTCGAAATCGACGCCAAAGAAGGAGAGGTCTACGTCGGCGACCTCGTCGGCTTCGAATCGGCCATCAAAAGCCTAGCCAGCATCTCCGAAGAACACCACGCCATACACGAAAATTCTGGCATCTGGAGCTCGCTCGTCAACACGCTCGAGCAAGAAGAACGATCAAGCCTACTCTACTCGCTTACATCGCTCACCAGTATCAAAGCTATCGATAAAGAAGCCACCGACGACGATGAAGAAGATGTCACGTGCATCAGCACGATTCCCCAATCGGTTCTCGGGCTACGCCGCATCAAATCGTCGCATGCCTCGGGCGACGTCGCCGCACTCGTCGACGAGAAAACACACGTCTCCAAAACCGAGATTCCACAAGCAAGCGACGATTCACCTCGCGAAAAGACGACGCCTTCGACCCCTGCTCCCCAAAAACCGATCGACGTCGATACGCGAACATCGCAAGATAAATTAGCCGAAATCCAAAATCTCGAGTCCCAGATCAAAACCGACGATGGCGACGAAGACGATGCCCCGACGCGCGTCGTCCAACGACCGAATTATATTTCGATCCGCGTGCCATCGTCCGAACACGATTCAGACTCACTCAAAAAAGCCGCCGAATCTTCGGCAATCGACGGCGAAGCCGCCCCCCAAATCTCGCCCCTCGAGGCGATGAAAGATCGCATTGCAAAGGCAACTGTCATAGAACATGCCGGCATAATCAAACCCGACGTATTCTACGACACAGGCGAAGACCCCGAAGAAGCGATCGATACACCAAGCGACGAGTCGCAAAATGGCGACGCGCAAGCCAGTGACACACCAGAAATGCCACAACCGCGCCGCACAGAACAGCCCAAGCCGCGATCGACACAGCCCAATGCCCTCGAAGAAATGACCGAATCGGCTCGACAACTCAAAGCGGCTAACGACGCCTTGCGCAAAAAGGCCACTCTCCTCAAAAAAGCCATCGTCGGCATACTCGTTTTCATCGTCGTCGTGCTCCTCATCCTCATCGCCTTCAAAAAGTGGTAGTTTTGCACCGATGTTTTGCTAGGGCGCGATATTGGCTCGAATTTGCCGTATTTTGCGCGGCAATGGTGCTTGCGACGCCTGCACGCGCCCAGCAAATCGACGATTCGCCCCACTCTATTGCCGCGTGCAGTGCGCACCCCGAATGGGCTTTTTGCAATGACGCTTGGAATGGACTCGCGACTTTTGCCCAAATCGTCGACAAGTCTTTTCAACGCCCTTGTTTCGCGCAAATCGGCGCCGACCGCAACGATACAGACCTAGCGCACCCAATTTGCGCCAATGCGCCCATCGAATTGTGGGTCGCCCCGCGCCATGCGCATTCTGGCGATTTCATCAAACGCGCCAAAATGGGCAAGCAAATCATCGTCTTCGACAAAGGCGATCTATCGGCACAAATCTACAAAGATGTCGAAGCCTCATCGCTCGATGCCAAACCATCGTGGCACATCAATGCAAACGAAGCCTTGCCCGTCATCGAACTGGCTACGCCATGGCCCAGCAACGATATATTGCCCACGCCTATCCGCATCGCCTGGAATCATCCAGATCCCATACGCGACCAAAACCGCGATATCTACGCATTCCAGGCGACTTTTCCTCATTCATCGGCACGAGATGCGCTCTCGGCGGGGTCTTTAACCGTCTTCCGCGACGAAAGCCTCCCCATCGAACTCATGCTCCAAACGCTCGACAATCGCATTTGGATGGAATACGTCTTCAAACATATATGTCCCGATCCGCCGTGCCGCATCGACGTCTATGCGCCATATACAGATTATTCGGAATTATCGAAAAATACCGAATATAATTCTACGCTCTCAGAATTATTGCGTTCTCTCGACAAATTGAAATCAGAATTGTCGCCGATTCCTTGGCACGTCGTCATAGCCATTGCGCTCAGTTTCTGGATTGGCATTATCATTTTTATTATCATTCCGCCGCGCCGTCCGCGCGCGTAATCGATCTTTTTCAGTCGTTTGCCATGTTGGGGATCTTTTTTGTCATAACCTACGCGATCTCGCTCTCGCTCTCGCCATATCGCCTCGTAGAATCGAAAATCGACGCCATCTATTCTTCGCATTTCTGCTTCGAAGCGACCGACGAAAGCGCCGCCATCACGGCTGACGAACGCATCATCTGCCAATATGGCGCCATCGGATCGACGCCAACGCTATCGGCACATTTCGACAATGCGCGTCGCCGCTGTTGTTTCGATCATCCCATTGGCGCAGGCGTCGTTTGGGCGATTGGCGAATCGGTCATGACGCGCGTCGTCGATGTCGCCGAGCCAGAATCCCCCATCGCGCCCAAACACCCAAAACTACAATTCGAAACGGCGACGCTCCAAGATCTCCTCATCGTCGACAAACGAACGGGATTCCCCATTCCAGATGTCCACATCACCGTCTCCGATGCTTCGATCCATCTCGTCGCCTATCGAAAAAAAACCGACGAAGACGGCTACGCCGTCATTCCCATGATATCGGCGCAGCCGCTCTCGATATCGTTGCGCTCCAATGGATATTTGGCTCAAAACGCCATCCCTCTGCGGCTGCGCCTCGATAACTCAATCCAGGGGGCGGGGGCGCCCGAAGAAATCGTCATCGAACTCGATCCGGGGGTTCAAATCGCAGGAACCGTCAACGCCCCTTCGGGCGCCCCCGCCCCCGATGCCACGATCCACGCCATCATTAGGCAAAAAAACTCTCGCCTTTGGTATTCAGACCTCGACAATCCCCTGCCGATAACGGCTTTCTCGGGCAACGTTCGATCGATTATCGTGCCGCAAAGGGCGAGCTATAGCACGAATACGCGGGGCAAATTCCTCGTCACACCGCTACCGCCCGGAAAAATGACGATTTACGCGACACATCCCAACTACGCGCCAAGCGCCCCCATCGATATCGATGCACGCGACGACGCCCAACTCCCAGCTATCGAATTGTCGCTCAAGCCGCCCAAATCCGCCTATATCCGCGTCGAAGACGATGCACACAAAGCCATCGCCGCCACCGTCTACGTCTTCGATACGACGACTGGGGCAGAAATCGGGGCTCATCGCACGAAATCATCGGGCGCCATTCGCATCGCCACGCTCCCCAGCCGTGTCAAATTCTACGTCTTTGCCGATGGCTATATCCCCGTCACCCGCGAGTTGTCGATTGCCGACGGCGACGAAATCGTCGTGAACCTGCACCCAAGTGCTTTCGCTTCGTATTCTTTGCGTTTCGTCGACGACGATCGCCAACCCATTCCCCATGTCACTCTTCTGCCCGCCAACGATCGCGATCGATCGAATTATCCACAATGCCAAGCCAAATCCGAGAGAGATGGTTCGGCTATACTCGAAAACTGCCCTCAAAAATTCACATTAGAAGCGTTTCATCCCGATTACACGCCCCTCCATATCGATATGGCAACGGCGACACATCGCCCCGATATCGTCGACGAAATACAGCTCAATTCGGGACTATCGTTCGACATTGCTTGTGTCGAAGCACACACCGATAAGCCCATCGACAAAATAGAATGCGATATATCGATATCGACTTCGAATCATCATAATAACAAATCTAAAAACATAGAATTTTATTCAACCCACCCAACCGAAACCATCAAAACCGAAACGGCGACGCTTCACTTTCTCCACCGCCCCAATACACCTCATCGACTCACCTGCCGCCGACCAGGTGAAAAGTCCATATCCTTCACCATCGATCCGGCGTCGCCGCCCACGAAACTCGTCTTCCCACAACGCTATATTGCACCAATTGTGCTATGCGACGCATACGGCGCGCCCGTCGCCTATGGGCATATCGAAACGCCGTCTAAAGTATACGAAACCGACGAAAACGGGCGCGCCGACATTGCCCTATACGAAGGCGATGACGTCGTATTCCGCCACTATATGCACGGCGTCGAACGGGCATCGAACGCATCGTTACAAGACCGAATCGCGGCGGCCAACAGCCGCCCTATCGAAATCCGGCTCCCCGACGCCCCCGACGCCGAAACACTCGCTTGTGCCAACCGCCGCGCCATCGCCACGATTACCGACGGTGCGCGCATTCTCGTCGACGATCCGGGCGATTATCGCAAAAAAACGCTCTTGCGCGGCGATAGCATCGAATCGTGTAACGACAAAAAAATCGTCGTCATTCGCGACGATCGCATTATCGAGATTGCAAGCGATTAAAAACGAAAAAAGGCCAAAACTGAACAGTTTTGACCATTTCCTCAAGAAAACCAGAGAGAAGTAAACGCTCACAAGTACGAAACGCAATGCTATTTCAATTGCGCATGACCACGAAATTCAAATTGAATCCGTTAAAGGAGGTGATCCATCCCCACGTTCCCGTAGGGATACCTTGTTACGACTTCACCCCAGTCGCTGTCCGATCCGTGGGCG
>SFMP01000050.1 GCA_004554395.1 Myxococcales bacterium
CGACGCCGTATGCCGATAGGCAAAGGCGGCGAAATCATGCGCGGCGTATGCGCGCAAGGGCCGCAGGCCCGAGCACATAGCCAGCGCCGACGCCGTATGCCGATAGGCAAAGGCGGCGATTCAACAAACGAGACGGATTTGGGGTATTTTTGGGATGAAAAAAAGAGTAGAAACGCCGACAGTGGCGCCCGTTATCGAGACGGTTTCGCTTTATAAGACTGCGCGACAACGCTATTTGAATTATGCGCTGAGCGTGATTACGAGTCGTGCGCTGCCCGATGTGCGCGATGGGCTCAAGCCCGTGCAGAGGCGCATTTTGTATGGGATGCAGGAGATGCATCTGAGCCATGAGGCGAAGCCCCAGAAGAGTGCGCAAATCGTTGGGCAGGTGATGGGGCGGTATCATCCGCATGGCGATGCGGCGATTTACGATGCGCTCGTGCGGCAGGCGCAGCCGTTTACGTTGCGTTACCCGTTTGTCGATGGGCAGGGCAATTTTGGTTCGCTCGATGGCGATAGTGCGGCGCACATGCGATATACCGAGGCGCGTTTGCAGGCGGTGGCGGCGTCGATGTTGCAAGATCTCGATGAACACATCGTCGATTTTGTGCCGAATTATTCGGGGACCCTGCGCGAGCCTGCGGTGTTGCCGGCGGCGATTCCGAATTTGCTCGTCAATGGTTCGATGGGGATTGCCGTAGGGATGGCGACGAATATTCCGCCGCACAACCTCGGCGAAGCGATTCGTGGGTGTATGGCGGTTATCGACCGGCCGAAGATTTCGATCGACGAATTACTCGCCATCATTCCGGCGCCGGATTTCCCGACGGGTGGGCGGATTTTGACGCCGAAGAATGACTTGAAAAAGATATATGAAACGGGGCGCGGTGCCATCGATATACAAGGCGATTTTGAAGTCGAACAAGACGGCAAACGCAACCGAATTATCGTGACGAGTATTCCTTATGCCGTCAATAAATCGAAGATATTTGAGGCGATTCGCGAACTCATCAATGCCAATAAATTGCCACAACTCGTCAATGTACACGACGAATCGACCGACGATGTGCGCATCGTGCTCGACCTCAAAGCAGGAACCGACCCCAATACGGTCATGGCATATTTATATAAACATACCGATCTGCAATCGCGATTCAATGTCAATATGACATGTATTGTGCCGGGCGGGGTACAAGCGAGTGAAAATGGGCTCGTGTATCAGCCAAAGCGGCTGGGATTGCGAGAGATTATCGATTACTTTTTGAATTTCCGGCTCGAGATCGTCACAAAGAGGCTTTCGTGGCAGCTGTCGCAAATACTCGATCGCATTCATATATTGGAAGGATTGAAAAAGCTATTCGACGGGCTCGACGAAGCCATACAAATCATACGCGAAGCCGAAGACCGCCAAGATGCCAGCCAAAAACTATGTGATCGCTTTGATCTCGACGATATACAAGCAAATGCTATTCTCGAATTGCGTTTATATAAACTCGCTCGACTCGAAATGAATAAGATTACAACCGAGCTCGAGGCGAAACAGCGCGATGCAAAACATATTCAAACATTGCTCGCCGATGAAAAGAAACGATGGAAGATCGTGCGACAAGAGCTCGAATTTGCGCTCAAGACGTATGGCGACGAACGGCGAACGCAGTTATCGGGCGTCGATTTGAGCAAAGATTATGCGCCCGAGAATTATATCGTTCAGGAAGATTGTTACGTCATTATTACGAAGGCTGGGCTTTTCAAACGCCAAAAGACGGTGACCGACGTCGCCGCCATCCGGACAAAAGATTCCGATGCCGTGGCGTTTGTGCGGTTTGGTTCGACGATTTCGACGCTCGTCATGTTGTCGAGTTTGGGCAAGGCTTATACGATTTTAGTCGACAATATTCCGGCGACGACGGGGCACGGCTCGCCCATTGCGACGGCGTTTCGGCTCGAAGATGGCGAGCAGATCATCGGGGCTTATATCGACGATCCGACGCGTCGCGAGGTAGGTATCAAGGAGGGGGGCAACAAGAATGGAGAAGAGCAAAAGTCTTTGATCGATTGGATGATGCCGATGCCGACGCAAGACGCCTCGGGTGGAGAAGAAACAGGACCAATGATCGTCGCCATCAGCCAAATGGCGCAAGTGTTGCGGATGAGCATTTCGGCGTTTACGGCGGTTTCGACGGCGAATGGCCGGATTTACATGCGGCTGGCGCCGGGCGATAGCATTTTGCATGCGGCTATCGTCGAATCGGGTGGGTTCGTGTCGTGTATATCGTCGAACACGCGAGCGATTGCCTTTGACGTCGAAGATATCCCCGTGCTCAAGACGGCGGGCAAGGGCGTGCGAGCCCTCGACCTCGATGCCGATACCCAGCTCGTGGCGGCGCAAATCGTCGAGAGCGAAGACGATGGCGTTTGCGTGCGGCTTTCGGATAATCGCGAATTGACGCTGTCGGTGAGGCGGCTCTCGCGCGGAAAACGCGGGTCGAAAGGGCGATTGCTCGTGCGAAATGGCCATGTCGTGGAGATCGTCGAAAAGCGCGTGTAATGAATTGATACGGTTGTCGCAGTTTGTGGTATCATCGGGGCAGGCGCGACGATGTGCGTGCCGTGATTGGATGCATGAGAGAAGATGTGCAGATGCAAGAGAACGAAAACGCCATAGCTCAAGATGCAAAACGTGCGCTGTGCGACATCGTGGCGCGCGGGCGACGCCGGTTGTTTTTCACGCGCTTTGTCGATAGTTTGGCCGTCGACATTGCCGCGGCGGTGGCGATAAGCGCGGCCGTGGGGGCATGCGCGTTTTTGGGCTTCGGCGTGCCATGCTACGCGTGGAGTGGCGTCGTTTTGCCGTTTATCGTCGGTGCTGTTTGGGCGGCATCGCACTATTGGCGGCGATCGGATATCGAAATAGCACGACAAATCGACAAGGCAAATGGCTTGGGCGATCGCCTGTCTTCGTCGATCGACTTTTTAGGACAAGCGGAACAAAGCGCTTGGATGAAGGTTCAAATCGAATCGACGCGGCAATCGATCGAGACCGATGAACGACGCAATGCGCTCGTGTCGAAGGCGTTTGGGTTTTCGACGCCGCGCCATTGGCGCGCGTGCGCCTTGGTGAGCGTTTTGGCGATTGCCGCGGCCGCAAGCGTCGGCTTGGCATCGATATGGCGACCGGCAGGCGATGTGGCGGTCGTTGGCTCGGAACCCGAAATCGCTACGCCCAATTTGGCACCTGCTGAAAGATTATTGTTGCAAGAGCAAATCGATAAGTTGGCGCAAGACGTCGAACAATCGGGCGATAAGCGGTTCGAAGAAGCATTGAAAGAGCTCGAATCGATTTTAGCCGACGACGATGCGGGGAAATTGACAGCCGATGAGTACGAACGACGTTTGGCAGCACTCGAAAAGAAGCTCGAAGATGAGACAGAAGAAGTGCTGGCGCGCGAAGAGCAAAAGGCGATCGATGAATCGATTCGCGATGCCGTCAAAGCGCTCTCGCAGATGAAAGAAGACCCCGAAACGCGCGATGTCGCCAAGGCGCTCGAAGAGAACGACTACGACAAAGCCGCCGATATATTGCGCGATTTGCTCAATAGCACCGATCCGAAAGACAAGAAAAAGCTCGAAAAGCTGTCGCGCATGTTTGGCGACTTGGCCAAAAACATCGACCCGACCGATCCGAAGCTCAAAGAAGCATTGAAGAAGAACAAAGACCTCGTCGACGATCTCAAGAAGAAGTTTGGCAACGATAAATTGTCGAAAGAAGATCAAAAGGCGTTCGAAGAGGCGGCCAAGAAGCTCCAACGAGCCGAAAGCGAATCGCAGAATGCCGGAGAATCGGGACAAACGGGCGAACAAGACGGGCAAAACTCGGGAAAACAAGACGGGCAAAACTCGGGCGAACAAGACGGGCAAAACTCGGGCGAGCGAGGAGCGTCTGCAGCGTCGGAAGCTCTCGATAAATTCAAAAATGCGCTCGAAAAGCAAGCCCAACAAGCGGGAAACAAAGACGACGGCAAACAAGGCGAAGCGGATCAAGGCGATGGAGCGCAAGGCGACGGCAAACAGAGCGAAGGCGCGCAAAAAGATGGGCAGTCGCCTGCCGAAGACGCTTTGCGCGATTTAGCCGATCGAAAGAAAGCACAACAAAACCGATCGGCGCTCCAAGACCTCGTCGACAAGGCGCGCAAAGACGCCGAAAACAAGGGGGCCGACGCCCCCCAAAGCGATGCCGATGCGCAAGAGCGCCAAAAGAACGTCGAAGATTTCCTCGACCGCGTCAAGGGCAAAGATCCAAATCAGAAATCGCAAGACGACGATCGGAAGTCGGAACAGCAACAGGGATCGGAGCAACAGCAGGGATTGGAGCAACAACAGGGATCGGAGCAACAACAGGGTTCGGAGCAACAGGGTTCGGAGCAACAGCAACAGGGATCGGAGCAACAACAACAGGGTTCGGAGCAACAGGGATCGCAGCAACAACAGGGTTCGGAGCAACAACAGCAGGGATCGGAGCAACAGGGTTCGGAGCAACAACAGCAGGGATCGGAGCAACAACAACAGGGATCGGAGCAACAACAACAGGGATCGGAGCAACAACAGGGATCGGAGCAACAGCAACAGGGATCGGAGCAACAACAACAGGGATCGGAGCAACAACAGCAGGGATCGGAGCAACAGGGTTCGGAGCAACAACAGGGATCGCAGCAACAGGGATCGGAGCA
>SFMP01000051.1 GCA_004554395.1 Myxococcales bacterium
CATGGCAAGCGTATGGCGACAGCCATAGCGCGCAGTAGCCGGCGTATGGCGATAGCCATAGACGGCTAAGCTCGGCGTATAGCGAAGCTATAGCCGAGTGCCAAATCATCCGAAACTGTTGATACGACACACTTTTTTTGAAGCGCATGGGCGGCGCACAAACGCCCGACGAGGGTTTTATGGCATCGCTTTTTGACCGTCCGACGCAGGCACCGAGGCGCGAATCGCCGCAACGCGAACCACTGGCGGCGCGGATGCGACCGCGGACGTTGGACGAATTTTGGGGGCAGGCGCACATTTTGGCGAAGGGGCGGCTTTTGCGGCGAGCGATCGAGGCAGACAGGCTTTCGAGCGTCATTTTTTATGGACCGCCGGGGACGGGGAAGACGACGCTGGCGCGGATTATTGCGAACACGACGCAGGCGAAGTTTTTGTCGCTCAATGCCGTTCTGAGCGGAATTAAGGAAATTCGAGAATCAATTGATTCAGCCAAACAAAGTTACGATCTCGTAGGAAGAAAGAGCATTTTATTCGTCGATGAAGTGCATAGATTTAATAAAAGTCAGCAAGATGCGTTGTTACCGTGGGTCGAAAATGGCACGATTACGCTCATCGGTGCGACGACCGAAAACCCGTATTTCGAGGTCAACAAGGCGCTTGTGAGCCGTTCGCGGGTGTTTCAGCTCATGCCGTTGACCGATGCCGACTTGCGCGGAATCGTCATGCAGGCGTTGCGCGACGAAGAACGCGGGTTTGGTCTGCTGCCGGTTATCATGCACGATGCGGCGTTGGCGCACCTCGTCGACGTGGCAAATGGCGATGCGCGCGCGCTGCTCAATGCGCTAGAACTGGCGGTGACGACGACCGAGCCGAGTGGCGATGGGCAAATCGTGATTACGCTGGCAGTTGCCGAGGAGTCGATTCAGCAGCGAGCTGTCCTTTACGACAAAGAGGGCGATGCGCATTTCGACACGATTAGCGCGTTTATCAAGAGCATTCGCGGCAGTGACCCCGATGCGGCGCTTTATTGGTTGGCGCGGATGGTCGTCGCTGGCGAGTCGCCGAATTTCATCTTCAGACGCCTGTTGATCAGTGCTTGCGAAGACATTGGGCTAGCCGATCCGCATGCGGTCGAAGTCGTGGCGGCGTGTGCGCAAGCGTTCGACCGGATTGGGCTCCCCGAGGGGCGATATCACTTGGCGCATGCGACGCTCTATTTGGCGACGGCGCCCAAATCGAACTCTTCGATGGCGTTTTTCGATGCCTTGGCCGTCGTCGAAAAAGAGACGTCGTACGACATTCCCAACCCGCTCAAAGATGCGTCGCGCGACAAAGAGGGCTTGGGGCATGGCGCCGGCTATTTGTATCCGCATGCGTATCGCGACCATTGGGTGGCGCAACAATATTTACCTGCCGAGTTGCAAGGGCGCGTGTTTTTCCACCCGAGCGATATGGGCTATGAGCGGCAAATTGCCGAAAAGGTGGCTCGAAACCGCGAAGCCCAGCTCGCCGCTTACGAAGATGCCCAAGCGCATGGCGAATCGAGCGAAGACCGCTGGATTGGGCGGACGTTCGACGGCAAAGCGGCTAGGGCGCAAGCGCTGCGCGATATCATCTTCGATTTTGCCACACTCGCTCCGAATAGCAGAGTGCTCGATATCGGCGCATCGTCGGGGCTTTTGTCGTTCGAGGCGCTTCGGCGTTGCCCGCAAGGCGGCGTCTTTGCCATCGTCGGCGACGATGCCGCTTCGTCGTCGTTTGTTGCACTCAATGAGAAACGAGACGAAATCGATCGAATCCAAATCAAAAAAATCGACGACTTCGCGAATTTTATGCCCGACCTATTCGGCGATCAACTGTTCGATTTCGTCACGGGACGCAACTTTTTAGACAAGCACGTCGATATCGCATCGTTTTTCAGGCGACTGAATCATATTCTCGATAATGGGGGGAAATACTGCTTTTGCAACATCATACCGTCGATGCAACCGAAGATTTCTTCACTCATCCCCGACGAGGCAAAAATAAATTCAAAGCTCATTGCAGCATGGCGCGATGCCGAATCGAAAGTCTATGCGAGCACGATTGCGCCCGATATCGATATGACGGCGATCGAAGCGGCGGCAACGCGCGTCCAACTCACGTGCAACGTGCGCCATGTCGAATTGCCAGGGGCTCTGACGATTACGCCATCGATATTTAACCGCTGGTTTTCGCACCAGAACGACCGCCATAGCTATATCGACCAAATCGGCGAATACTTGAATCGCGAATCGTGCGATGCCATTACGCAGTTTGCACACGTCTACCTGCGAGGACAATCGATGGCGTGGCCGGCGCACTATGCCATCGTTTGCGGCGAGCGCAAAACGACTCCGTCGTCTTAAATATTGATAGCCAGCGCTAGACATACAGCTGGCTAAGAAAAAAACTGCACGCCAATCACGCGGCGCAAGCGCCCTGCACGCTAGCAGGGCGCAACGCAGTTTGCACGATATTAATCTTCGTCGTCGTCGTCGCCTTCGGCCGAAATGATCGTAGGACCTTTGTCGGCGGGAACAGTCGCCGTAGCGCCACCGACTGGCTCGATCGTCGCCGTAATCATCTTGCCTTCGATGCGAGCGGGCTGGGCGATTTGGGCACAATCTTTGAAGAGAGCCACGATTTCTTCGAGTTTCGAGAGCCAAAGCTCGGCGTGCGACTGCTCGCGACCGCGCAAACGCATGACGAGGCGCACTCTATCGCCGTGAGCGATAAAGCCCTTGGCTTTGCGGACCATCGTCTCCATGTCGTGATCGTCGGTTTTCGGACGCAAACGCAATTCTTTCAGGTCAATGCGAGCCGATTTCGAAGCGGCGGCCTTTTTGGCCTGCTCATAGCGGAATTTGCCGAAATCCATGATTCGACAAACAGGCGGTTTGGCTGTCGGGGCAACTTCGACCAGATCCAAGCCGTGATCGGCTGCGATATTGCGCGCCTCATCGGGCGACATCACGCCCAATTTATCGCCATCGGGCCCGATGACGAGGATCTGCGCAATGCGGATCTGATGATTGATTCTGTACTGATTATCGCCAGTATTACTAGGGACTTGCCGACGCTGTTGCTTCATGTAGATTCAAAAATCCTTCTAAAAAAACGTACAAATACCGCCCCATAAGCACTTCCGTTCGTGTCGGATGATGACGGCTACCGAAAACCCACGTCTCTTTACCAAAGATCACGGGCTTGCGCAAACGTCTTTTGCATTTGCGCCGAGTGTCTTTGACTTTGCGCAAGCGTTTTTTGATTTTGCTCAAGAGTTTTTTGATTTTGTGCAAGCGTTTTTTGATTTTACTCAAACGAATTGGACTTAGTTCAGGGGGCTATAAACTAGGCACTGCGTTATCGGGTATTCGTCCCTATTATGCAGCGTTATGGCGTTTTTCGATAGTTTGATGCAGATGCTAGGAAGCTAGCCCAAGGGCAAGGGAGCGTACTAACGTACGTTCCCGCCGCCCGCGTGGCGACGCTGACGACGCAGATGCGCAAAATATCGAAAAACGCGGGTGTGCGCCACCCGCCTTGGCGCCGTTAGGCGGATTGTTGGGCTAGGGCTATCAGCGATACCCATACACTCTGCAAAAAGCTCAATTCATCGAACTAGAAACGGAATTAAGAATAATTATCGACGACGGCATTGCGTACTTTCTTAAGCGCAGCGGCGAGCCCACCACACGTCTTCGATATCGATTCGAGCATCCCGACGTCGTCGATGTATTCCGACAAGATATTCAGCGTCTGAACGCTGAAATCGAGCGCATCGATGGGACTGTCGTTAAATTCGAACCAGAAGATATCTTCCGACCCGACGACGGTGAGCCAACCATTTTTACCGCGCGTCCCGACGTGACAACGCCCCAAATACGGCAATGCTCGCATCAAGACTTTGGCATTCGACGACGCGCTCAAGCTCGCGCCGATCGGTATCGAATCGGGCACGCAGAGTTTCGCATCGAGCAAATGGAGTGTTTTGGCGACTTCGACGATCTCGCCCAAGCGGAAGTTGTGCAAAATCTCATATCGCCCCGAATCGTCGCGCAACGACACCCGATAATTGAGCACCGATTTATCGTCGCTAAGCGACTGCACCGGCGCAATCTCGCGCAGATCCGAGAGCGACAAAATGACGAGCGGTCGATTTCTCGACGTCGAAACGCATCGGACTGTGCGCGACCCGATCAAAAGCTCGCCAGGGACTTTCGACGAACGCCCGGCATTGGCCGAATGCGCCGCGCCGATTTGAGCTGCTGGCGTCGAATTCTGAATGCGAAACAGCTTGCGCCCCCCCGAAGTCAGCGATCCCGTGGCATTTGCCGCATTTGCCGCCTTCGGATCGTAAGCCTCTCGCTTTTTCATATTTTCGTCATAGCCCAGTGCCTCGCGCGAGCGTTCGAAGCGGCGTTTCTTCTTCCGATCGGCGCTATATTCTTGATATGCGCGTTGCCCAGGTCTCGACGAATCCTGCGATAAATCGACTTTGATGCCGTATTCTTTTAGCCATGTCGATCGAATCACCGAAGCCTGTTCGGCATAAGTTCGCGTCGATTGAATAAACTCCAAAGCCATGATGAGCTTGGGCATCGCATCGTAGAGCGACGACGACGGATGCAAGACGACGTTGATATCGCTTGGCGTCACATAGCTACGCCCTTTGAGCACGAGGCATTGATCGCCATAAGCCGACAAAAACGATCGAATGATATCGGCTTCGACACTACCGGGTTGCGCGATGAGCCCAACCGTCTCTGCAATTTCTTCGATTTGTTGCGATGATTTCGAAACAAAAGCCATCGTATCGGGGTCTAAGAAGCATTTTTTGCAAAATTCTTTCTTATATTCTGCATCTTCGTATTTGTGAACGATGCCAATGGCGGTGAGCAAATCGCCCATGGCATGAGCGAGTTTTGCGTGGGCACGGCGAGCTTGCG
The DNA here is from genome assembly GCA_004554395.1 of Myxococcales bacterium. Taxonomy (GTDB): domain Bacteria; phylum Myxococcota_A; class Bradymonadia; order UBA4248; family UBA4248; genus UBA4248. The sequence goes on from SFMP01000051.1 coordinate 4,971, forward strand.
CTTCGTGATCGGGGGGGAACAAGAGGGGCGATTTGACCGAGAGCCAAGCGACGGCGACGATGACGTCGTGCAAAGCCCCGGGGTATTTCATCCCCGCCTCGACGACGACGCGAGCCAACCGCGGCGAGAGCGGGAACACGACCATCTTTTGCCCAATCTTCGTCAAACCGTTCTTTTCGTCGATGGCATCGATCCGCCGCAATTCCGCCAACGCATCGCGAATCGCCTGTTTGGGCGGCCGCGTCGGGAACGGGAACGATTCGACGTCGTTAATCCCCACGTCGATGAGCCGCAAAAGCACTTCGCTCAACTCGAGACGCGTAATCTCTTCGTCGGTGAAATCCGATCGCTCGCTCAGTTTCGACTCGGGGAACAGCCGAATGCATTTGCCTGGAGCCGTGCGCCCGGCGCGCCCGGCCCTCTGCGCCAACGACGCCGAACTCACGCCCTCTTCGCGCAACGCCGTCACATGCGTCGCATTGTTAAACCGCGGTATCTTCGCAATCCCCGAGTCGATGACAAATCGCACATCGGGAATCGTTATCGACGTCTCGGCAATATTCGTCGCCAACACGACTTTGCGCATCCCCGCGCGCTCTTCAAACACGCGCTCTTGGTCTTCGCGCGCCAGCTGCCCATAGAGCGGCAAAATCCACAAATCGCCATAGCCCTTCTCGGTCGCCTGCGCCGTCTGCAACATTTCTTGGCACGTCAAAATCGCGCCCTGCCCCGGCAAAAAGCACAAAATATGCCCCGGTTCGCCGCTCTTGTGAATCGCCTTGACCTCGTCAACGAGCGCTTGCGGCATCTCAAATCGGTCGCGCCCTGCCACATCGCGATACTCGATTTCGACCGGATACGTCCGCGCCTGAATCGAAATCAGCGGCACATCGGCCCCGTCGCCCGTCTTCGAAAAATACCGCTGAAACGTCTCGGCACGAATCGTCGCCGAACTGATGATGACGCGCAACTCCGGCCGCTTCTCGAGTGCCAACTTGAGCAACCCCATTGCCAAATCGATGTTGAGCGAACGCTCATGCGCCTCGTCGATGATGATCACCTGATACTGCTCATACGTCTGGTCACTCCGCGACTCTTGCAATAAAATGCCGTCCGTCATGACTTTTACGATAGTATCTTCCGAAGTTTTGTCGTCAAACCGAATTGCATACCCAACTTCGCCGCCGAGTTCGCATCCAATTTCCTGCGCAATACGCATCGACACACTCACCGCCGCAATGCGCCTAGGCTGCGTCAGCCCAATCCGCCCCGTTATCATCGGGTTGCGCAGCAATATTCGCGGCAGCTGCGTCGTCTTGCCACACCCGGTCGGCCCCTGCACGACTATCACCTGGTGCGACGCCAACGCATCGTTAATCTCTTGTTGGTGCTTATATATCGGTAACTGCGTTATCTCTGTCATGATCAACCTTTATGGAGCTCGCTCCAAGCAACCGCAAACGCGCCCGGCCCAGCCTGCGCCACGCGATTATACACTTGCACACAAAAATTATTCAATCATAACGACCGCCCCACCGCTCTCGGCGCCGTTTTGACGCACCGTCTATGCCTGCGGCATACGACTTGTGCCGCGTCTATGCCGCCGATGGCGGCATACGACTTGTGCCGCGTCTATGCCGCCGATGGCGGCATACGACGCCGAGCGGGCTATTGTCGTGCTTCGCAACGCCAATACGCCCGCCTTTTCGCGACCTATGCCTGCGGCATACGGTCGCGCCGCCGCCTATGCCTGCGGCATACGGCGTCGTTATGCGCAAAGCGCATCTCTCCATCTCATCGCTTTTTGTCGATACCCAAAACCGACAAAAAGCGTTAAACAAAGCCATGTCGGATTTCCCCGACTCACCGATTCGGTATCGGTTTGCACTATTCACTTACACGAGGAGTCTCTGCCACTATGTCTACAGCCTACGAAACGCCCAAGGGCATTCAAGACGCAAAATCCAACGCCAAAGCCCATATCGGCGCACACATGCTCATCGTCGTCGGTCCATCGGGCACCGGCAAATCGACCTTGCTCAACCATCTCATGGCTGTGCGACATACATGCCGCTTTTCGCGCTCCACGACGACGCGAGCACCGCGCGGCACCGAACAAAACGGCGTCGAATACGATTTCGTTTCGATTCCAGAATTCGAAGAAAAAATCAAAAATAACGCTTTTGCCGAATATGCTTCGGTCTTTGGCAATTACTACGGCACGCCACATGCCATGATCGAGGCAAATGTCGACGCCGGATTCGACGTCCTCTTCGACATCGACGTCCAAGGGGCTCGCCTTCTCAAAGCCCAATATCCCAACGCATGGTGCGTTCTCATCGCGCCCCCTTCGATGGCTGTGCTCGAAGCCCGGCTCCGAGGACGAAAAACCGACGCCCCCGACGTCATCGAACGACGGCTCAAAACAGCAGAAAAAGAACTCGCCGAAACCGACCTCTTCGATTTCTGCATCGTCAACGACGACCTACAAACTGCCAAAGAACAACTCGTCGCACTCTACGACTTGATCGCACTTAAAGCCGCTCACTAAACGATCTACCGCGTTTATTGACGCTTTTGAATCTCTCGTCCCCTCCCTTAGAGATCATTGCATAAACAGAATGAATAATATTCGATATTTTTCAACGTTATCGAATATTATTCTACCAATTATCACAACAAAGCGAGTATCTTCGAGCCCGTTTGCCACCAACGTCGATCTATCGAGATGTCTCCATCCAAGCTATAGACGACTACGAATCTAAGGTCTATGGGTATTGAACGCGATATCCAAGTGTGTGCATCCCCCTTGGCGCCGTTAGGCGGATTGTTGGGCTATAGCTATAAAAATACCTATGCACACGCAGATAAATCAATTCATCAAACCGAAAACTGAATTCTATTCATTTTCGCGAATGAAGAAGGAGAATTAAAAATTCTGACCGTTCCAACCCCAGTGTTCGGTTGTGCTGTATTGGACATAAATCCGATTAGCCGCAATTCCCAATTCGTCGTGCAATATTTTGCAAATCTCACCCGTTAATGCATTAAATGCACGTTCATTGGGCGAACCATAGACGCCGACGTTGACATAAGCCGACGCTTCCGAATCGTTGCCCTTAAAATAAATCGTCGCATTGTCTTCTAATACGACCATGAGCCAGTTTTCCGACTTTCCAGGGATAACGGCTATCGCCTCGCCCAACGCCGATTTGATATTCGTTTTGGCTGTTTCGGACATGGCACACGACGTTTGAACGCGAATACAAGGCATAATTCTCTCCTTTTCGTTGATTAGAATTTCGATATCGACACGAATATCGAATGTTCTTCATGTAAAGATAACGCAAATCGATAATACGCCTCTATCGTCTATCCAAATCACGCTATCGATCACATCGGCGCTCAAAATAGCCCAATGCCACATTTTCGTTCAACACATTTCGCGATTTTCCCGCCACCGATATCGATTCTAGGGTCCAAAAACGAGGCATTGCGCTATGCCCAAACGACCGAAAAATGCGAAAAACTCGGGACTTTATGCGATGAAAGCTCTATAAACCGCGCACTCTCTTACGAAACATACATGTAAGAGTTGAACATCATCATTTATTAGAGGAAAGTGCAGTGAAATACGGAGAATCCGTCGAAGGTTTAGAGTGGCTATCGGAAAACGTCGTCATCTTTCAGGGGCACAAGACGAAGCTGACACCGATGATCGACCAATATCTCGACGCCAAAAAACAGAATCCAAATGCAGTTCTCTTCTTTCGGATGGGCGATTTCTACGAGTGTTTTTTCGACGATGCCAAGACGGTGAGCAAAGCGCTCGACCTCGTATTGACTGCACGAACGAAAAACGAAGATGGCGACGATCTCCCGATGGCAGGCGTCCCCGTGCGATCGGTCAACGAATACCTCTTCCAGCTCGTCGAACAGGGCTTTCGCGTAGCGATCTGCGAACAACTCGAACTCCCGACGCCGGGCGTTTCCCTCGTCAAACGCGGTATTACGCAAGTCGTCACGCCGGGCACGCTATGCGACGAACGCCCGGGCTTTGACAAATCGGCGCGATTCTTATCGGCTATCGTTTGGCGCGAAGATGTCGAATATCATTCGAAAAAACGCCCTTCTTCTCAAATTTTATGCGCTCTAGCATCGCTCGATTTGTCGACGGGCTATTGTACGATGACCGAAATCGCCTCCGAATCGGGCGTCCAAACCGAGCTCCTTCGCATGAACGTGCGAGAAATCATTACGCATCACGGCGCCCACGATGAAATTTCGCCCAAGCTCTTTTGCGGCATTCCCGTTTCTTATTGCGATCGAGACGTCTTCAACCAACAATCGATTATCGACCATTGGATGAACGAAGAAGACGGTCAAAACGTCATTGCCGTGTCGAAAGAAAAGTTTTTGTCGTTTATCGAGACGATCGACGCCGCAGATTTCGATTGCCCGCAACTCGTCCACGACGCATTTTGCGGTCTGTGTGCCTATTTGCGCAAGCTACACTACCCCATCACTGCCAATATCGAGCGCGTCTACCCCTACCGCGCCGAGGGATTTATGCAAATCGATGCGGCGACGTTCCAAAACCTCGAAATCTATTCGACGTTGCGCGGCGGGCAAAAAAAGGGATCTCTACTCGGAGAAATCAACGATACCGTCACGAGTTCGGGATCGCGACTGCTCCAAAACTGGCTAGCCTATCCGCTCAAAGACGTCGCCCAAATCCAAGCGCGACTCGATGCCGTCGAAGATCTCTACGATCACTTCGAGTGTCGCGATGCGCTCCGAAACCTCCTCGACGAAACGAGTGATCTCGAGCGCATTGCCACGAAAATCGCCAACGACAAAGTCATGCCCAAAGAGCTCGTCATGCTCTCGCATACGCTCGAAACGATCCCGAGCATCGTCGATCGATGCCGATCGTGCCAATCTGTGTGGTTCAAGCGAGCCGCCGAGCGGCTACTGCCGCTGGCCCCTCTCTGCGACGAGCTCCAGCGAGCCCTCGTCCCCGATGCCCCTTCCAATCTCAACGACACCAACTTCTTCAAGCCCGGATACGACGAACAACTCGATCACTACCGCGAAATCGCCGAAAACGGCCAGCAATGGCTACTCAATTACGAAGCGACACAGCGAAAACTCACGGGCATCAATACGCTCAAAGTCAAATATCAGCGCAATTTCGGCTACTTCGTCGAAGTCACCAAAGCAAATCTCAGCCTCGTTCCGAGCTCCTATATTCGTTCGCAAACCCTGACAAACAGCGAGCGATTCTATACATCCGAGCTCAAAGAATACGAAGAAGAATTGCTCGGTGCAGAATCGAGACGCGGCGAACGCGAGCTCGAATTATTTGCCGCTCTCAAGCGAATGGCGGCGAAGCAGATTTCTGCACTTCTCCAAAACGCTCGCATTTTGTCCCATATCGATGTCATCGCGAGTTTTGCGCACACGGCGCATCATCGCCAATATCGGCGCCCAGTCATCGACGATTCCAATGCTTTCGACCTACGAGAAGCCCGCCATCCCGTCGTCGAACGATTTTTGCCCAAAGGCGAACGATTCGTGCCAAACGACATTCGACTCGACGACAATGGGCGCCTCATCATCATCACGGGACCCAATATGGCGGGCAAATCGACGATCATACGCCAAGCCGCCATTATCACGCTGATGGCCCAAATGGGGTCTTTTGTCCCCGCCGAAGCGGCACACATCGGGATCGTCGATCGCATCTTCTCGCGCGTCGGAGCGAGCGATAATCTGGCCCTTGGCCAATCGACGTTTATGGTCGAAATGACCGAAACGGCCAATATCCTCAAAAATGCCACGTCTCGAAGCCTCGTCATCCTCGACGAAATCGGGCGCGGCACCTCGACATACGACGGACTATCGCTCGCTTGGGCTATCGCCGAACACATTCATTGCCAAATCGGTGCGCGATCCCTATTTGCCACGCATTACCACGAACTCACCGAGCTCGCCAATCTCCTCCCCGGCGTTAAAAACGCCTCGATCGCCGTCAAAGAATTCAAATCCGACGTCATATTCTTGCGAAAACTCATCGATGGCGCTGCAAATCGTAGCTATGGCATCCAAGTCGCCAAACTCGCCGGAATTCCCGAGTCGGTCATCGACCGCGCCAAAGAACTCCTCGATACGCTCGAAGAAACGGGCCGCAAGGAATTCGCTCACTCGCCCAAATCCGACCAAAAGCCATCTTCCGACGCGTCGACGTCGTCGCCGTCGCTCACGGCGCAGCGATCGCTATTTGGCGACGCCCCACAACACGCGCCATCGGTCGATAATTCAAAATTGCAATCGTTTATCGCCGATATCCGAGCTCTTACACTCGACGCGACGACGCCAATTCAAGCACTCAATTTTCTCTATAAATTGCAGAAAAAGGCTAAAGACCTCTAAAATAGCTCTTGCCAGCTACTATCTGGTGGGGCGAGTGCCCAACCATTGAATGATTCTATCGTCGAGCGAGCCAATGATCATAAAAAAAAGCCCTCCGAACGGAGGGCTTTTTTCACCGAAAAATCATTACTTCGAAAGGCGAACTTCTTCGCAAACGAGTTCGATCGACTCGAAGATCAAGCTATTGCTCGTACCATCGAGAGAGCTGATGCTCCATTTGGCAGGCTTGCACTGCGACAATACCCAAGCATTCATTCCACCGAAATCGCGTTCTTCAATTCCACTCGGTCCAAACTGACCGACTGTAATCGTCACATTTTTAGCTTTGACTTCGCCATTATCAGCTTCAGCGATCCACTCGAAGAATTTATTCGTGTTACCGCCATTGAGATAGGCGCGTTTAAGCGTGATGCGAGGTGCTTTGCGACGACCCTGACGGAAATGCGGCATGTTCGGCGTTGCCGCGTCGCGATATTCGATCATTTCGACTTCTTTCGAAAGTCCATCGACACCACTGACTAACGCAACAGGCGCTCCATCGAACTCGACCTTAAACGCAAAACTAACGAGGGGATCTTTTACTCCCGTGCGACTATCACTCATGAGCTTTCCTCCTATGTGAGAAACAAACTAAACCCAAAAATCACCAACAAAATCTTAGCAATAGTTGTTCCAACTTACAACGAATTTTGAAAACCACTTGCATGGCGATTCGTCGCATCCAATCGACGCCAAAAGCACGTTTTTCGGCACTTCAACCGATCATTCATGCCTTTTATCCATCGAACAAGTATCGCTTCCCTCTTTCGTTCAATCGCCATGGGGCTCTCAGACCCCACCTCATTCGACTGCACTCGCGCATATTTTCCCAACTAATGCGAACGAGGTCAAGCGATAATTCTCGATTTTTCGACGCTCATAATCCGAGCATAAAGACGACGGCATGCCCGCCCTCGCTTGCCCCGCCCCAGGCATAGAGCAATTGCATGCGAAGCATTTGGCGATATCCAATCGTGTAATCGACGAGCAACTTTGCCCCGATGTCGTATTTCGACGACGATATATCGAATGCCTTGTGCCAAGCATAGCCCCATGAGGTAAAAGCGCCCACACCTAAGCGATTTATCCCGATGGGCAATGTCGACGTGCCCAAATCGACTTCGGCAATGAGTGCATGCCAACTCAATTTCGCATAGAAATAATGGCTCCCATAGAGAGAATCGGCGGGGTAGCCATAGAGCATAGATTCTTGCGTTGCCGTATAAGCCCCGCTCTGACCGATCGACATCGAAAACGGCTGGCGATTCTCGTCCGTCGAAACCGTCGTTCCACCCGATCCTTCTATTTGAACCGTTTGCGGAAGCCACGAAACGGGGATTGTCCAAGCAGCACTAACGCCGGCTCGAGCGATCAAGCTGTAATCATCGGCGCCTAGCCATGGCGCTTCAAACCGCAAACTCACCGACGCACCAACGCCCTCGCCTGCTGCCATACTGCGTTCGAATTGACGCTTCGACGAATAAGACCAGCTCACGGCGAGTGCGTTGTGCCAACCTAACGAGGGAATGTTGGGGTATTCGAATGGATCGGTGCGGAGCCAGTAGAGGTTATCTTTGGCATATTGATAGTTCAAGGCATATCGAATCGATAACAAATGCGTCGAAAGACGCGTATTCCACGTTCGCCCAACATCGATCGAAGAATCGATCGTTTGATAATCGAAATACCGGTATTTCCCAGGTTTGAGTTCGTATGCGCTACGCCCCGGAGCCATGCCATGCATCAAGCCGACTTCCCATAAACCGCCCAACCACGCATAATTCAACAAATATTCGAAATCGTTGCGCTGCGGGTAATAGCCAAAACTCAATGAATAACTATGATGCTGAGCATAATCGGTACGCGCAATGAGCGCACCGATTCGCGTATCGTTGCCAGCCAAAGCCACGCTCGGCGTCCACATCTGCGGCCAAAGCCATCGATACGGTTTATATGGCGATTCCGAATGGAATAATTTTTCATTGTCGTTCGAATGATTTGCAGAATATTCTGCATCGTTTGCATTTTCGTGGTGAATCGTTTGATATATGCGAAGATCATTCGATTCGATCGCCTCGAGCGCCTGCCCTTTGGGCGTGTAGCCAATGTAATAGATATCGCCCGCTTTCGACGCCGTTGGCGCCATCATACCATCGACGATATGCGTGAGCCGATGCGATTGAGAAGTCGATCGATCGAAATGCCAGAGATTGAGCATTCCCGCGTTATCGCTCACGTAATAAATCGCGCCATCTTCCGAAAAATAGGGCGAAAGCTCCGATTCCCAAGAATTCGTCAAGCGCGTCCTTTTCCATCGATCGCCCGATCCATGGGGAGCGAAGATGAACAAATCGCGTTGTTTTGCCATAGGGTCGAATACCGATGCCACGATTTGCCCGCGCCAAGCGTCGATATCGTCGATTTGCTCGTAGGGGGCACTTCGATAAATACGCTGTTTATCGTCGCTCCCGAGGCGGCGGCGATAGACAACTGTCGATTCATCGCTTTGTTCGACCCAATACAGAGCTTCGTCGTCGATGGCTATCGCACGTATATGAGCTGCATCGGGCACTTGGCGCACGAGCCCCGATTCCACATCGTAGACGAAAAGCCTGTTGTGCGTGCAATAGCCATCTTCGACGACCGATTGAACGAAATACAATTGTCGATCATCTAGAGACCAGCGATGCTGGCATTCTCCGTAACAAGCGACGATATCGGTTTCTTTGCCCGACTCAATATTGCGTTCGACGATGCGTTGCCCACTCATGCCATCGTTTTTGACATAGGAAATCGCATTTTTTGTATGCAAAGATCGCGGATATTTGTGGCGATGGGGCGAAACTAAGGCGCGATGCGGCGTCGTCGGAGCCATCATCTGCCAAGCAAGTTTTTCGGCTTGCGCACCGATCGCCGCTTTGCGGCGCCAAGCCTCGTATAAGCCATCGAGCGTATCGCCCCAAGTCTTGAGCGCTGCGCGATTGAGCCCGTATGGCACCCAATCGTCACCATAATGGGCATGAAATTCGGCAAACTTTTCGTCGCCGTATTCAAGAGCGAGCGATTCGACGAAAAAAGCGCCAAAGAGATACGATCCCATTCCACTGGGCCATCGACTCATTCCCGTCGATATCCGCCCCAAATCGGGAATCGTTCCCGATAACGCCGCCTGACGCATTATCGTTCGATAGACGGGATTGCGCAATCGCCCGCGAGTTCCCATCTTCGTCTCGTAATAAACGGCTAAACCCTCGGTATACCAACGCGGTGCCGTCGCATTATTGCGCGCAACTTTGCCCAAAAGCGCATTGATGACTTCGTAAAACGACGATCGCGAATTATCGGTATGCAAAATATGCGTATATTCGTGAAGCACGAGCTGGCGCACCCAATCGTCATAAGTCGCGAGTTCGGACGATGGCGGCGGCGGATAAGCGTAGAGATGGATTTCGGTCGATGGCGTCGACCGCGCCCAGCCATTGGCATCGTCATATTTTCCTTCGACGACGATATGCGTCTTTTCGCGCGGTTCCCAACCGAGCGCCGGACTCAATACCTTATGCGCTTCTTCAGCCCACTCAATCGCTTTCTGAGCAAATGCGCGTTTCGTTTCGGGGTAATGAATCCAAAAATGATCGGTTTCGATTTCGTACCAATCGACATCTGGGTCGTCGGCGGCTCGTGCATTCGAACATAGCCCCCATATCGCCCATGTACAAAAGCACAAACTCGATATCATGCGCCTACCGACGAAGCGCATTGTAACGTTGAATCCGCCGCCACCTTTTACCATGCAAAAATACGCCAACTCCGAAATTGCGCCATCTACATGCGCAAGTAATTCCACTCGAAAGCTTCGATTCGCAAATTATCGCGATACGTCTTTTTGGCGCGTTGTATGACTTCGTAAGCCTCTTGCATATCGCCATCGTTGAGATACTGCCGACAAGTGGCCAGCAACTTGACGATGTCTTCGTCTTCTTTTTTTCTGCGTTCGGCTTCTTCGCGAGCCTGCCGCTCGGCTTCTTCGCGCGCTAGCTGCTCTGCTTCTTCGCGCGCTAACCGCTCTGCTTCTTCGCGCGCTAACCGCTCTGCTTCTTCGCGCGCTAACCGCTCTGCTTCTTCGCGCGCTAGCCGTTCTGCTTCTTCGCGCGCTAGCCGTTCTGCTTCTTCGCGAGCCAAGCGCTCGGCTTCTTCGCGCGCTAGCCGTTCTGCTTCTTCGCGCGCTAACCGCTCCGCTTCTTCGCGCGCTAACCGCTCTGCTTCTTCGCGCGCTAACCGCTCCGCTTCTTCGCGCGCTAACCGCTCTGCTTCTTCGCGCGCTAGCCGCTCTGCTTCTTCGCGCGCTAGCCGCTCTGCTTCTTCGCGCGCTAGCCGTTCTGCTTCTTCGCGCGCTAGCCGTTCTGCTTCTTCGCGCGCTAGCCGCTCTGCTTCTTCGCGC
>SFMP01000052.1 GCA_004554395.1 Myxococcales bacterium
CTGATGGCTTTTTTCGGTTTGAAGATAGCTGAGGGGATGAGTATTCGCTGAGTTGGGTTGACGTAGAAGATGGTAGAGCTCAAGGCGGTGATGATGAGCCAAACGGAGGCGAGGACGAAAAAAATGGCCAAAAATATGAAGCCAGACATAAGCACCATTATCATTAACTCATCCGTCGGAGACTCGCCAGAGCTCGCATGAATCAGAACACCTGCGATGATATCGACTAGGCTCAGGACGGGGATGACCGCAGCGAGTAGGGCACAGTCGACGACTTTATAGGCATAGAATTTCAGTCTTTGCTTTGGGTGAAGTGTGATCTTGTACCAAGATCCTTCGCTCGATGCGCTGCCTTCTTCGTAGGGCTGAATCTGTATCGTTTTGGATACGTCGGGAACGCAAAGGGCTAGATCGCCCTTGCTAAAGTTCGATTTGCGCTTTGATGCGGGTTCTGCATTGCCAAAGACGTCGAAATCCAAGTTTTCGCGATATTCGTTTTGGTCGCTCATGTGTATTCCTTCGATTGATTCGTCACTAGCCTAGGCCCAGCGGTCACGGTTTTGATATCTTTGACTTCGTATTCGCGATAGCGCGCCAACCAGCGCAACATGGGGGCTATCGAAAGCGACGATTCGATAGCGCGTTGCGTCTCTGCGTCGTCGCAGGCGATCACCCAAGTACCATTGATAACGGTGCGAACTTGCGACGTCGAGGCGATTTCGGGGCCAGCGGCGAGTTTCCAAGCGAGTTCGTGCCATAGATGGATGGGCATGGACTTGATGGGGAGTCGGCGGAGCATATCGATCGTGGCGACGGGAATTTGCGGATGTGCCGTCGTATGCCCCGACGATTGGAAGACGTCGTTGAGATCGCGATGTGAGCGGGCTTGTGCCGAGGTGACGGCATCGGGAACGGGGCAGATGCTTCGAATATAGGGGAGTTTTCGCAACGAATCGATCTTGCGCAAGTTATAGAGGACGTCGTTATTTTTTGTCAGCGTGGCGATGTCTTTGGGGCTCGTGCATGCGACGACCCAGCGCCCGTGGCGAATCGAAATGATGCGCGTCTTTTGCGTCGCAATGCCATCGACGGCGGCATTCCATGCGGCAATTTGCCATTGCCGATCGGACATGGCAGAAATGACGGATTCTGGCAATTCTTCGATGTACATGTCGTTTCCTGTGTTGACAAAATCGCATAAATCACTAGAACGGCGTTCGCTCAGCGATGCGCATTTTGTCGCTCGCGGGTTCTGCTCATACCACAGTCGGTATGTGCGGCGTTATCTTTTTAATAGTCGAGGAATATCGCATGAAACAACGTACCCTTAGTATCGTCAAACCCGATGCCGTTCGTGCTGGCAATGCCGGCAAAATCATCGCCGAAATCGAAGCGCAATTCCGCATCGTCGCGATGCGCAAACTCCAGCTTACGCGCGCTCAAGCTGCCGCTTTCTATAGCGTCCATGCCGGCAAACCCTTCTACGATGAACTCGTCGAATTCATGATCAGCGGTCCGATCGTCGTCATGTGCCTCGAAGGCGAAGATGCCATCGCACAATATCGCAAACTCATGGGCGCGACGAATCCCGAAAAAGCCGAAGAAGGCACGTTGCGCAAGAAATACGCCGCTTCGATGTCGAACAATGCCGTTCACGGCAGCGATGCCCCCGAAACGGCAGCCGTCGAAGTTGCCTTCTTCTTCCCCGGTTGCGATTTGCTCTAGTTCATGTTTTTGCTGATGCGATGGCGCGACGAGGTCGTGTAGCCATGAATTGTGAAATCGAAAGGAAATTCCTCGTCGTCGAGGGCAATACTTCGTTCAAAGGCGAGGCGATTGCGCAATATGAGATTGCACAGGGGTATATCTGTCGAGATCCGAAACGAACAGTCCGCGTTCGCATCCGCAATGACGAGGGATTTTTGACGATCAAAGGTGCCTCGGATCCGACGGGGACGACGCGATTTGAATGGGAACGGCCCATATCCCTCGACGATGCTCGCGCGCTCATGGCGCTCTGCGAGCCCGTCGTCGTCGAAAAGACGCGCTACGTCGTCCCCTTTGCCGACCACATCTTCGAAGTCGACATCTTTCACGGCTCTCACTCGGGGCTCACACTCGCCGAAATCGAACTCACATCGCCCGATGAACCGTTTGAACGCCCAGAATGGCTAGGCATCGAAGTCACGGGCGATCCGAAATATTACAATGCACAGCTGAGTAGAGTTGTAAATTGATATAAAACACACCTCACCCCCGGCCTATCGGCCACCCCCTCTCCATAAATGGAGAGGGGGAATAGACAG
>SFMP01000053.1 GCA_004554395.1 Myxococcales bacterium
CAAAATGATTTTTTGTCAGTTTGATGCAGATGCTAGGAAGCTAGCCTGAGGGCGCGTGGGGGCGTACTCACGTACGTTCCCACCGCATGAATGGCGACGCTGACGACGCAGATGCGCAAAATGACAAAAAAGAGCCCGTATGGAGCCCATCCGGGCGACATAGGGCGACCGATGAGCCGGGCGTATGCCGTAGGCATAGCGGCGAAAAAGTAGAAATAATTGAAATTTTTGTTGCAATTTGTGGTAGAGAGGCGAACTGCGCCAACCATTGTGGTTGGTCAAACCACTTCAATAGGAGAAGACGATGGAATACACGCACGAAGTCAAAGAAATGTGTGTTGTTGCTAAAGGTCCAAATCACGGTCCTGCGCCCATTCCTGAAGAGGGCAAATGGGTCCAAGCGAAAGAAATCAAAGACATATCGGGCATGACGCACGGTATTGGTTGGTGTGCGCCGCAGCAGGGTGCCTGTAAATTGTCGCTCAACGTGAAAGATGGCGTCATCGAAGAGGCGTTGGTCGAGACGATTGGTTGTTCGGGTATGACGCATTCGGCGGCGATGGCGTCGGAGATTTTGATCGGCAAGACGATATTGGAGGCGCTCAACACAGACCTCGTTTGCGACGCGATTAACACGGCGATGCGCGAATTGTTTTTGCAGATCGTGTATGGCCGCACGCAGAGCGCGTTTTCGGAAGGCGGGTTGCTCGTGGGTGCTGGTTTGGAAGACCTCGGCAAGGGGCTTCGCAGCCAAGTGGGCACGATGTATGCGACGAAGCTCAAGGGGCCGCGTTACCTCGAAATGGCCGAAGGCTATGTGACGCGTTGTGCGCTCGACGAAGACGACGAGATTTGCGGCTACGAATTCGTGCACTTTGGCAAGATGATGCAGTGGATAAAAGACGGCATGTCGGCAGAAGACGCGCTCAAGAAAGCCACGGGCCACTATGGCCGTTTCGAAAACGCCAAGAAATACATTGATCCGCGCAAAGACTAAGAGGAGGCTGAAACTATGGCACTTTTTGAAAGTTATGAACGTCGTATTCCTCAGATCGAAAAAGTCTGCGCACAATATGGCATTAAAGACCTCGACGACGCAAAGGCGATTTGCGAAGCCAAGGGGATCGATGCGTATTCGATCGCGAAAGCGATTCAGCCGATCTGCTTCGAAAACGTTTGCTGGGCCTATGTTTTGGGCGTTGCGATTGCACTGAAGAAGGGCTGCAAGAAGGCCGCCGATGCGGCGAAAGCGATTGGCGAAGGTTTGCAGGCGTTTTGCATTCCCGGTTCGGTTGCCGACGATCGCAAAGTCGGTTTGGGTCACGGCAATTTGGCATCGATGCTCTTGAGCGAAGAGACGAAATGTTTTGCCTTTTTGGCCGGTCACGAATCGTTTGCGGCTGCCGAAGGCGCCATCGGGATTGCCAAGAATGCGAACAAAGTCCGCAAAGAACCGCTTCGCGTCATTTTGAATGGCTTGGGCAAAGATGCAGCCTTTATCATTTCGCGCATCAACGGATTTACGTATGTACAGACGAAATTCGATTATGCCTCTGGCAAGCTCGAAATCGTGAAAGAAAAAGCGTATTCGGATGGCGAACGCGCCAAAGTTCGTTGCTATGGTGCCGATGACGTGCGCGAAGGCGTGGCGATCATGCACAAAGAGGGCGTCGACGTTTCGATTACGGGTAACTCGACGAACCCGACGCGCTTCCAACACCCCGTTGCAGGCACGTATAAAAAGGAATGCATCGAACAAGGGAAGAAATACTTCTCGGTGGCGTCGGGCGGCGGCACGGGGCGTACGCTCCACCCCGACAACATGGCCGCCGGCCCTGCATCGTATGGCATGACCGATACGATGGGCCGCATGCACTCCGATGCGCAGTTTGCCGGTTCGTCGTCGGTTCCTGCTCACGTCGAAATGATGGGCTTCTTGGGCATGGGCAATAACCCCATGGTCGGCGCCACGGTGACCGCGGCTGTCGCCGTCGAAGAAGCGATGAAGTAAAAAGTCATCGCCCGCGGGGCGATGAAGTTCAAACGACCGGCAACTACGGCGTGTAGATTGCCGGTTTTTTTGTATGGATTGCGCGGTATCCGAGCCGAGCGGGTGATGAAGCTCAAACGACTGGCAACTACGGCGTGTAGATTGCCGGTTTTTTTGTATGGATTGCGCGGTATCCGAGCCGAGCGGGCGATGAAGTTCAAACGACAGGCAACTACGGCGTGTAGATTGCCGGTTTTTTTGTATGGATTGCGCGGTATCCGAGCCGAGCGGGCGATGAAGTTCAAACGACCGGCAACTACGGCGTGTAGATTGCCGGTTTTTGTTGGTATTGGGTGCGCATGAGCGGTATTCATAGGGAGTGAGAGTTTTTGTAGCTTTTCGTAGGATTTCGGACTTCAGCTCAAGATTGCGCCATGTCATTGTCTCATATAGCTTCGAAAGTATTGTTTTATGCGCTGTCGCTATCGATCGGATTTGCGCCGTTGGGCTGCCATTCGTCGAAGGGGCAGACGACGGAATCGCTGCCCGTTTTAGGATACGAAGCCGAAGACGTCGCTAGGCTGAGTTCGTCGGCGACGATACAAAAAGACGAGACGGCGCAAGCCTGGAATGCGGCGCTTGTGGGGCCACTACGCGCGAGTGTTGCGACGCCCAATGCGATAGAAACGCGGCTATTGAAAGAAGATCGCGACATTTGGAAAGGCGTGCTCAAGCAAATCGAAGCCTATAGTTTGGAACGCAAAGAAGCCGTCGTCTTGTCGAATTTGCAGATTGCGCAAGCGGTATCGTGCGATCCGCCTGTATCGGCGTTTAGCTTGCGTCAGAGGGCTCAGATCCAACTGACATTGCAGATGCGTCGGAATGCATTTTGGCGGCTCGGACGCCTCGAGATGGCGACAAATGGCGTATTTCATGCGTTGCAAGGGTTTGTTTCGCAGTTTCAAACGGGTCATATCAAAGGATCGGAGTCGGCAATCGTCGATCCGATCAAAGCGATAGCGCAACAAATCAACGACTTGCGCAAAAACCAGCCGAATTTGAAGGGAGATTGGAATCCGGGCGCACTGCACCCGAGGATGGCGCGAACGGCGCATACAGCTCCGATATTTTTACAGGCGCGATCGGCGTTTGTCGCTTGGCAAAGCGAAGCGGCGCGTTCGACGCGCTATGAATACTTGGCCGAATCGGCGGTTCCCGTCGTCGAAGCACTCGACGCTTGGATCGCCGAATACGACGACGTCATCGTCGCCATGCGCCATTTATCGGAAGGCATACAAGATATGGAGCGCGTATTTTCGCCGCCTCACGCGTTCGTCGCCTACCCTTGCATTGGCACGAATATGCGCCGTTTGCGGATTTTGGCTCAGATCTATAGCCACGTTTTGGCGATGCAGTGGTCGTTGACCAAAGCGAGCGATTCGGCGCAAGTCGTATTGCGATCGGTGAAGTCGCCGCGCTATGCGACGGGGCAGAACGAGTATTTAGCCGACGAAATCGCGACGTTTCGCCGCGACATTGCCGATAAAAAAGAGGCGCTCACGCGCGCCGAAGACAAACTCCTCGCCGCTTGGGATTCGACGTCGAAGACGGTTTGGGGGAGCCTCTCGGTATTCGTCGATCCGATCCATCACCATGCCATGCCCGCCGTCGAAAATGCGCATATATGGCAGGAAATGTATAAAAACATCGTCGCCGAATTGAATGAGATCATTCCGCAAATCGGCGCCGAGCCACCGCAACCCGTCAATCGGCGCGGCAAGCCGCATGCACCCTATATCGACTCGGTTATCGATACGCTACACGCGCCCGCTCGGATCGACGACGTCGAACGCAGCCTTTTGGCGATATCGGAGCTCGAAGCGCACATGCGATCGATTCGCGATGAGCTGTTGAGATTGTGCAAACAAGGGGCTTGCAGTGGGTTCCCCGAGGCGGAAATATCGGATTCGCCGCGCCAAAGCGCATGGGTCGTGTCGTGGCGGCAGAGCCCATCGCAAGAGCGCACACTCGGGCATTCGCTCGTCGTCATCAAGCTATGCCAACTGCATCTCAGCCGCCTCGTGCAACGATTAGCCGAGATATATGCGTGGTTTGCCGAGACGTCGAACGCCGATTTATCGTGGAAAAAGCTCAAATCGTGGCAACGAATATGGACGCTCTATGCCGAACCCAACGGGACGTATGCGACTTTTTTGCGAAGCGTTGCCGATTTGTCGCTCAACATAGCCGCCATGGGAAAACCGCATAAAACGCTTGCGCAATCGCCGGCACTCGTCGATTTGTTGCGACTTCAATCCGAGTTCTTCGACATCACCGTCGATTATGCCCGATTTATCGACGCCAAAAATCCTCCGCCCATATCATTCGACGAACTACTCGCTACGTGGGACGAAATCGACGCTGCACTCGTAAAGATTCAGACGATGACACATGAAAGCATGGCGCAACAAGAGGCAACGCCGTAGACGGGCGCTGAATCGAGCGCCCTTTATCCTTCAAATATGCGGCTAAACGTCTTTTGCGCCTTCGCATCGAAGGCGAATTTGACGAAGTCTCGGATGGCATTGGACTGTTTCATCGCGGCTTTGAGCGATGGGATCGAGGTCGGGAAGCGAAGCCCTTCGAAATCGGTGAGGATTTGGAGGCAGTCCAAGAAACTCTGCGAGAAGAGGAGGGCATTTTGAATGGCAACTTTTCGGTTAAATGCGGCGATTTGATGGATAACGGCGAGGGTATCGTGGGTAATGCGCGGCATGGTGGCCGAAGTCATGCCGCCGTTGTTGAGCGCCGATTTGACGGCAGCTTGCGTTTCGGGGGCGAGTTCGGATTGTTTGGCGCGCAAAATGCTCATGACGTCGGCACATTGCGTCATCCAAGTATGGATTTCGGGAGGCATAAACGTCGCAGTGAGGCGGGATTCAGGGCGTGCGAGCGATAGCGCAAACGTCAAATAGGCAACCCATGCGGCATGCGAATGGAGTTTGTGCGCCGGACACAATATCGTCAGGGGCGCAGAATGCGCAAAGACGATCTTGGGCGACGAGTCGTTTGTCGTTCCGAGTCGAGTTTTGGGCGAATCGAGCAACTGCGTCAGTTGTTCGTGCAAAGCCCCGACTTCATCGGTTAAAGCGTCGTCTTTTGCATCGTCGATGGCGACGGTTTCGATGAGCGGGAACTCGTCTTGCCCCATCATTTGCATGAGTTTGAGGAGAGCCGGGGCACAACCTTGGAATCGCTCGGCAAAAAGATTTTGGCGCACGATCGTGGGCAAAGATTTGGGCAATGGGCGCGGCTGGAGTTCGTCGTGTGGTTGCGCACATATATCGAGGACCTCGCTCAAGCAAATCATATTGAAATATGCATTCGAATCTTTGGCTTGTCGATAGAGATTGACGAGTGTTTCGTCGGTAAACGTGAGGTTTTCGATTGCCTGAATCGACGATTTCAAACGCCCTGCCATCGATGGAATGGGCACGACGAGGCTATTGAATACAGACGACGTCTTGAAATGATCGATCTTCGAAACGCTCGGTTTGTTGTTCGGTAAAACCGGCTTTTCGGCTTTTGCAGGCGATTTGGTCGATGTATTCGATTTCAATAAATTGTCGGATGTATTCGAACTTTCGGCAACATTCGATTTCGATGAATTATCGGATGCATTCGAACTTTCGGCAACATTCGATTTCAATAAATTGTCGGATGTATTCGAACTTTTGGCAGTATTGGGTTGCGACGGTTTGTCGGCATGATTTGATATATTCGCAGTTTGCGATATGGGTTGAGTTGCCGTCGCATTGCTTGGTTTAGTAGCGGTTGTATTGCCAACTGGTTTATTATCGGCTTTAGAATCATCGACAGGCGTTTTGACGATCGATGGCGAATTCTGTTTTTGTTGAATTTCTGGGTTTCGCAAGAGCGACGAATCGATTGTCAACTGAGTTTGCGGTGTCGATGGGATGCGATTGCGCGGTGCGCTTTGATATGGATTGAATGCGCTATCGCTGGGGTTTGTATGCGGCTCGTATGCAATGTGATGCTTTTGCAATACATTGTATAGATATTTCAATAAATCTGCGAATACATCGTCGTCATTTTTATGACATTGGAACTCGATGGCGCTAGCCATCCATGTGAGTGCCGATTGTGCAGTTTCGGATTGTTCGTCGTTTGAGCTTGCGTCGTCGATATGCTTTGCAATGTTGTCGACGATGGCGCGGATATTATCGACATCGCTCTGTTGCAATAGCAATTTGACGAGCGGTCGCAATATATCTCGATGCAGGGGTTCGAGGACAAACGCTTCGAGTAGGGCATTGGTGGCATTCGAAATATCGCCCAAGTGATTGGCTTGGATATCGGCTAAAATCGCGAGGTAAGAGGCCCTTGCTCGTGGCGAAGCGGTTTGAGCCATGGCGAGGACTTGTGCCGTCATGGCAGCCTTCTGCCATGATTGCGTTTTGATGTAGAGTTCGAGCAATCGCACGGGCACGTCTTCGACGTCGCCGCCCAGGGCGAGTGCGATTTCGTAGTGTCGAATGGCGTCGTTGTCGTCGTGTAGATAGAAGTGATAGACTTCGGCGATGCGTTTATGAATGGCGCCTTGTTCGTCTTCATCGCCCGCCAACGTGAGCAAGTGTTGGAAGAGAGGCAAAGCCTCGGGCCATCGTTGATTTTCGAGCAATATGGTGAGCTTGAGATCGACGGCAGGTTTGAAATTCGCCTCGATTCGCAGAGCATTATCGAGGCATTCGATCGCCAAGTTTGGATTTTGTGCGGCGTGTAATATGACGCCGTATTCGTAATGTAGCTCGGTGGCGTCTTCGGGGGTGAGTTCGTCGAGGTGGACGAGGAATCGATGGATGCGTTGTGCGGCTTCGTCCCAGAGCCCTGTGCGATAATCGAGGCGAATGAGATTGTAATTTGCCACGACGTTTTCCGCGTCGATCTGAAGGATTTTATCGGCCGTCGTGCGAATCAAATCGATATCTTCGAGAGCGACGGCATTTTGCAATAAAAATTCTAAAAGCGCGACAGTATCGGCTTCGGAGAGCGTAAAGTAATTGAGTGCATTTTGAATCGTATCGATTGCGGCTTGAGTTTCGCCGAGTCGCGTGAGGATTTCGGCCAATATAATCGCTTGCTCTGGATCGATATTATCGAAGTTACTTTTATTAGAAGCGAGTATAATTCGGGCGCTTTGTATATCGTCGAAGACGCGGATCAACGTGAGAGCTTGTTGTAATAATAGCGCCGGCTGTTCGATTTTTGGGCAAGCATTGACCAAGTCATTGCAAAGCGAAACGAAGGCATCGCGGTCTTTGTGAACGGTTGCCAGAGCGATGAGGTCTTCGGCGATGGGTGTGAGGTTTTCGAGCGGAGGCCGCAGGGCCGATAATCGCGAGAACGCGGCGACGGCATCGGTCAAATTGTCGATCTGCGTATTGAGGCGCGTCATCTCGAATAGAATTGTAATCTTTTTATCGTG
This sequence comes from Myxococcales bacterium, assembly GCA_004554395.1. GTDB lineage: Bacteria > Myxococcota_A > Bradymonadia > UBA4248 > UBA4248 > UBA4248. Next base: position 7,497 of record SFMP01000053.1, read on the forward strand.
ATTCGATTCGAGTGCTTCGGCTTGATTGAGCGCATCGATGGCGTCTTGAATGGCATCGATTTGCAATAAATAATGTGCAATATCTTGCCAAACGTCGGCATGTGTCGATCCGGCTTGAGCGGCGAGTCGTGCGTATTGGGCGGCACGATGCAAATCGCGAAGTTGATTTTCTTGCACATCGGCGATCGACAGGGCAATCTGAGCCTTATCTTCGCCATCGTCGGTTCGTTGCAACAACGCCGTCGTCACTTTGCAATACGATTCCCAATGTTTGACTTCGGCATAGAAATTGGCCACGACTTTCAAGAAATCGGGGTCGTCTTTGCCTTCGCGTTCGAAGAATTCGTCGAGCAAATTACAAGCGAGCACGGGTTTATTGATGCGTTCTGCACATATATTGGCCAATAATACGATGGCAATGCGGCGTACATCGTAACTCTTCGCATGAACCGCCATATCTTCGTATTTATCGAGCAAAGCGGCATAAGATTTTGATTGCTCGCAGATATCGCACATTTTATTGTGTAAAAGGCTTATCTTCGCCGGATCGGCATCGATGGCGGCAAACAACGTCAACAATGCTCGCATTGGCATGCGCATGTGTATATTTTGTATATCGGCCAATCGCACGAGACATTGCACGCGCATGCTCGGCGATGGTTCTTCGTTGATCAATGCCAACAATGCATTCTCGGCCGATTTCCAATTCTCGAGCGATTCGAACAAATTCAATATCTGATACCGCGCCTCGAGGCAATCGGGATGCTCGTCGAGAATCGCATCATAGAGATTAATCGCATTATTGACTTGCGACGACTTCGCATATATCGAAGCGAGCATCATTTGATGTTGCAATCGAACATCTTGATTGACATCGATATAGATGAGCAATTGATAATATAAGATTTGGGCATGTGATTTGAGCTGATCGGGATCGAGCTTGCGCAATTGTTCGGTTGCAAACGGGTCGTTGGGCGTCGTTTCGAGTATATCTCGCAGACAAGTCAGTTTAATGCGTTCATCGCCCAATAGCTCGGCTATTTTGTATTTCTTGGCAATGAGGGCATTCTGCTGGACGGTATCGCCTTCGTACATGGCAATGGCGTCGTCGAGTTTTTCTAACATTTGCCTTTGATTTATCGCATCAGACATGTTGAGAACCTGGTCAAATAGTGCTTCGTTTTGAAATACGATATCGGTATAGGGCGCAAATAATGCCGCCGCTTTCGATGAATTTGGATGTTTTTTGACGAGTGCCGAAAAGACGCCGATTCGCCCATCGTCCGGGGCGCCGTGCGACAAAAACGCGAGCCACGTCTCGACGACGATGCTCCAACGCCCCTCGTCTCGATCGGCGATCTGTACGATCCACTCGCGCCAGACATCGCCGCGTTGTTCGGGGTCGACGAAATAGGCTAGTGCTAGCGCCGTTATTGAGTTCCGATGGGGTTGTTCGGCGTGCCAAGGCGCGGCGAGCGGCAACTTGGTGCCCGCCGCCACGACGGAGGGCAATAGCATATCGGCGAGGTCGACACACTTTGCCATCGTATCGTCGAATTGATCGAAATCGATACACGACTCGAAAAACGTCGCGCATGCCGCCTTCCAATCGCCTTGGGCGGCCGATGCTAAACAACGCCGAAATGCCCCCTCGCGCTCGGCATTCGACGCCTTGGGCGATAGCGTCTGCGATTTCATCTGCAACATGGGCGGTTTGAACACCCCCGAACGCAACATGCGCCCTTGGCCCATCGACGGCGGCTTTGCCAAATCGCTCGAAGCATCGCGAGCCGTCGCCGGGTTCAATGCATGATGCGTTACCGCTCGTATGGCTTGCGGCGTCGAATCCAACTCGCTCGATTTCGCCGATCGCCCCAAATCGAGTCCGCTCAAATCGCCCGATACATCGCCCGCCCAATCGAGTCCGCTCAAATCGCCCGACATACGGCTTTTGCGACTTTTCAAATCGCCATCGGTCGCCGTTGTGGCCATGCCGCCCGATCCCATTGCAACCAGCCCGACTGGCGTCGCCCCTGCCAAACCAGCCGATCCCATTGCCGCCAACCCGACCGGCGTCGCCCCAGGCAAACCTGCCGCTTGCGGCGTCCCACCTAGGCCGCCCAAATCTTCCAACAATTCGCCTGCCGCTTTTCCCCATAGATCCGACGCGCTCGCGCCAAACAAATCGCACAAGCTATCGTCTTGCGGCTCAGGCGCGACCTCCGACGTATCGCGCAACGGCGCCAACGCAAACGTCGCCGGTTCGCCCGACAATTCATCGATGAGCCCGTGAATATCGAGTGTATTCTGGCGTCCCGTCGTCGCCCCATTATCGCTCGCTTCTTTGCCCGCTAGCGCTTCGACTTCTGCTTCAAACGGCGTCGACTTCGCCGCCGCCAAAAATGCTCGCGCCGTTATCGAAAATCTCACTATCGATTGTTTCTTTGCAGGATCTTGCGATAAATCTGCAAAAACGTCTAATAATATTCGACGATTTGTGGCGCGTTCGAAATCGAGATCTTTGAGCGCCGCTTCGAACAATCGCAATCCTTCTTGGTATCGATGCGTTGCACACAACCGCTCGATGCGCATGGCATAACAAATCGCCTTTTGCCCCCCCGAAACGACGCCTTGCAAATTCTCGAGCAAATACAATTCGGCATTGACATCGTCGATCGACCCCACGAATTGCAATATCGTTTCGGCAAACCCCGGATGCGCCTTTGCACAATCGAAAACCCACGTTTGCGTCATCCATATCGCCATCCAATCGTGCGATACCGACTTCGTCATCACGCCGAGCACGGCTTTATGCAAAAACGCACACGCCAAATCGCAACGATTCCGCTCGGTCGAACACACGCGAGCAAAGATGAAATCGACGTCATCTTTATAGGAAGGCGGCGTTTGAATATAGAGCGACAAGATCGCCGTGTTTGCAATCTCCAAGTCGGCGTTGTTTTCGTCGAGCACGTGCACGGCTCGCGCCACCGTTGGCCGATGGTCGAGGCACGCGCGCGCAATCGCGTATGCAATCCCGATGAGCGCAAATCGGCTCGGACTCCGCGGCGCCGGTTTCGCATCTTCGAGCCAATCGAGTGCCGTCGCCACATCGCCCCAATCGAGCAAAATCGCCGTTGCGAGCTCGATCTTCGTCTGCGCTCGTTTTTCGTTGTCGCTCGGGTCGATTTGCGCCAATCGCTTCTCGATTTCCGCCTTCGATTCGAATCGCAAAAGCCGCGCATCGCGAATCGATTGCAACGCCGCCCGAATTTCTTCGCACTGCGGGTCGGCACGATGAATCCGCATCAGCGCAATATTCGCCGCCAACGCATTGTTACGCGATGAACGCGCCGCCTCGGCATACGCGCGCGCACTCTCGGTGTAATCCTTCGCCACGCGCCGCAACAAGTGACCCTGGATCATCATCAAATCGGCCCACGTCTCTTCGTTGATGTGCCGCGCCCCCCCAGCACCATCTTCGCATGCCCGCCTGGCATCGAACAACGCTCGCACCAACACCGCAGCATTGCGCGACTTCTGTGCACTCGTCACGAGCCCATTCCACGCCTGAAACCGCCCCACCGACGACAGCGCATTCGCACTCAACGCATGATAATACAACGCCGGCGACGCACCATAAAGCCCCGAATACGGCGCCACAAACGCCGCTCGGTCGAGATTCTCGATCACCTCCGCCGACACGCGCCCGCCCCCCGCACACACCGCGCGCGCTTCTGCGGCAGGCTTGTTGTCGTCATTTAGCACCGATTTAAAAGGCATTTCTGTCGTCATGGCACATCGCTAAATCGTCCCAATAGGAGCAATACTACGCGTTTGCCATCACAAAGCGGCACGGCACTGGGCTTCGACGAACGCGTTCCAACCCCGCACCCTACCACAATTTCAAATCTTTTGCGAATAATCGCTACGCCCTATTTCTCGGTCGCCCTATTTCGCCCATAGGGCTCAATACGGGCTCTTTTTTGTCATTTTGCGCATCTGCGTCGTCAGCGTCGCCATTCATGCGGTGGGAACGTACGTGAGTACGCCCCCACGCGCCCTCAGGCTAGCTTCCTAGCATCTGCATCAAACTGACAAAAAATCATTTTG
>SFMP01000054.1 GCA_004554395.1 Myxococcales bacterium
AGGGCAAATTGGAGGATAATTAAATGAAGGGAAAAATTGGTGAGAAGAATGCTTCTTCCACCTCGACCAAGATTTCGCTATGCCCGCAAGCGACACGACATCGCCCACAACCCATTCTTATACCAACATCCGCACAAACGAATCAACCACTATTTCTCCATATCGTCGATTTTTATGCGCCCACGACAACGCAAAACCGATGCAAAGACCTAAAACGCATCATGGCGCCGTCTACGCTCACTCGTAAACGTCTCATTCGTTCCCTTGGCAACTATCTCATACAATATCGCCGTCTTATCCTTCGCCGATCGCAAAATGCGCCCGAGCCTCTGAACGTGCTCTCGAACCGATCCACTCCCCGACAAAACGATCGCCACATTCGCCTCGGGGATATCGACGCCCTCGTTCAAGACTTTGCTCGTCACGACGACGGGGAATACACCACTATTGAACCGCTTCAGAATCTCTGCCCGCTCCTTCACTGGGCTCAAATGCGTAATCGCTGGGATCAAAAAATCTCGGCTTATCTGATAAACCGTTTCGTTATCTGCCGTAAAAATGATCGTCCGATCTTTGCGGTGCATGCTCAATAAATCGGTCAAAAGGCGGATCTTCTCGCCACAACGCTGCGTAATACGCCTTTGCATGCGATGCGCATGCAAAGCCGCCCGCCCCTCCTTGCTACGAGAACTCATGCGCAAAAAATCTTGCCAACCGTCTGCCGTTCCCATGCGAATCTGATTCTGGCGCACGAAATCGAGATAACACTCGCGATACATATCATACGCCTCGCGTTCATCGGCCGATAACTCCACTTCGTATTGAACTGTTTCGTAATTCGACAGCGTCGCACCTGCCAATTCGCGAATCGATTGGCGATAGACTATCGGCCCCACGAGCTGTTCATAAGGGATCCCCCCCTCTTCTCGCTCGGGCGTCGCCGTCAATCCCAAGCGATACGGCGCAATGCAATGCTCGGCGCTGAGCGCGTATGTCGGCGATGGCAAATGATGCACTTCGTCGTAGACGATGAGCCCAAATCGAGCCCCCAAATGCTCCATGTGGATATATGCAGAATCATAGGTCGTTACTGTAATATCTCGAACATCATACGTTCCACCACCTACAATACCGCATTTAATTCCAAATGCTCGCTCTAAATTCAAATGCCATTGCGACACCAAATCGAGCGTTGGCGTCACGACGATAGCCGATCGACCTTTGAGCACCATCGCCATTTGCGCCACATAGCTCTTGCCCGCCCCCGTCGGCAACACGACGACGCCACAACCACCATGCGCATTCCAAGCATCCAATGCCGCGGTCTGGTAGAAATATGGCGATCGCGCAAATCGAAACTCTAGCCCAATCTCCGTATAAGCTCGCGCCTCGTCGACGTAATCGATCTTCGCACGCGTCAACGCGAGCAAAAGCCACCGATAAGACCGAGCCGAAGCTCGGTAAGCCCCGATCCGACCATCCCAAACGAACCGCGACGAGAGCATCGCATCACCTTGCGACCGTTCCTCGGGCGCCACTTCGACGACGATCGTTCCCGTATCGTAGCGAATCTTCCACGTCATACGTCTATCGTGACCTCCCCGATATCGTCGATGCCCAAACAACACATCAGCAATCGATCAAAACCAACCGCATTTCCACCGAGCTTGCCCAATGCAGGCAAAGCCGCCAACAACGCTTCATCGTCGGGCAACGTCTCAATCCCTAGCCGCTGGCGCTCGGCATTGTCTTCGGCAAAACGGCTGCGCAGCTCCTCTGCATCGTTGAGCTCCGAATACCCATTGCATATTTCTACGCCACATAAATAGAGCTCAAATCGCTCCGCCACGCGATGATCGCCCCTCGGGCGAACTTGCGCAAGCGAGGCCATCGACGGCGGATAATCGGTCAAAAATGTCGGCCGTTCGATCCCTAGCCGTGGCTCTACTCTATCGACCAAAACGCAATTGATGATATCGTTATCGCTCCACTCGCTTCGCACGCGACTCCCCGCTTGGCGAGCAAGCGCATAAAGCGATTCATGCGTCTGGGAAAATGGCGAAAATCCAGCATATCGCTCAAACGCCTCTTCAAACGTCAATCGCTCAAACGACGAAGAACAATCGATCGACACGCCCAACTCACTTCGTGCCCGCGATCGCCACGATTGCGTCCCCAGTGCAGCACTCACCGCGCGTACAAGTCCTTCGGTCTCATTCATCATGTCGACGTAATCCGTCTCCGGATGATACCACTCCACGAGCGTAAACTCCGATCGATGCAACAAACCACACGACTCACGGCGAAAAACGCGAGCTATCTCGTATATCGGCGCACGAACGTGCGAGAGCAAAATTTTATGCGCATATTCCGGCGAGGTCTGAAGATAAAGCGGTAAATCCTCATCTACACCGAATGTTTTAAAACTCTCGATATACGGATCCGTCGCCGTCGTCGCCCGCATCGCACGCGTCTGGACTTCGCAATACCCCATTTCATCGAAATACCGACGCACGGCACGAAGCGCAACATTGCGCTTCGTAAGCGTGTCGAAAGACGGCAATTTGACCATCATTAGCCCCTATCTACGCCATTAAATGAGTCGTCGACCCGGTTTCGCTCCCGATCCGTTGTTCTTGGGCTTGGGTTTCGGCTTGGGCTTGGGCTTGGGTTTTGCCTGCGGTTTCGGCTTGGGCTTCGTCTCCGCTTTTGTCGATTCGAGCGTTATCTTTTCGTGTATTGCCTCGTCAAATCCGACTTCGATCGTTTGCTCTTTGTAACCATCGGCACGAATCGTCCACTTCTCCGAATGCGATTTCGTCGATCGCTCGGTGATTTCATACGGCGTTGTGCCGCGCAAAGTTCCATCGCCATTGTAGATGCGTGCACCCGATGGCGTCGTATCGATCTTGACCGAAACTTCTTTCTTAAAATAGAGCTCCGATTTGCCCTTCGAATACGAATTAATCGATCCTGCAATTCCTTCGACCATCGCACCGAGCACTTCTTCATCGAGCGATTTCAGCTTATAAGCCGGCTCGGAATCGTCGACCGCCGATCCGCTAGCGCCTTGCGCCACATTGCTACCTTCGTCGCCCTTTTCGCCCTTTTCGACCTTTTCGATGGGTTTGAGCCCCTTCGAGCTATCGGCGATCTTGGGCTGCGCCTCGGGTTTTGCGCTTATCCCGATGACTATCAGCCCAATGACGAGAAACACGACGATGACGCCAACCACAGAAATGAGCAATATCAAGTTCTTGCGCGTCGTCTTCGGCGATCGCACCTCTTGCGGCGGCGGATCGATGTGCATCGGCTTGCCATTGATCGGCGCCGACATTTGCATCTGTTGCTCCGATATCGGCCCCAAGATAAACCGAATTCGCGTCGCGCCGACTTCGATCTGGTCATTCGTCATCAATATGATGTGCGATATCGGATACCCATTGACCGTCGCCAAATTGTCTTGGCTCAACGCATAGAGCTCAAACCAACCATTGACGTACTGTATACTCAAGTGATGACGACTCGCATATGGATCGTTCAATATCACCATATTGTCGAGACCACGCCCAATCGTCGTCACCAGTTTCTTGATCTCGTAAATCACGGGCTCCGTCTCGGCCTGAAAGATGATGATCGATGCACGCGATACCCCTGGAATATCGTCGCCACTCGCATTTTGAACCGATATCTTTGCACTCGCTCGCATATCTTCCTCTTCCTGTGAAGGCGCCGCATTCGCTTGCGCCATCGCATCATCCCAATCCGTTCCTACGGCTTTTAACTCTGGCATCGGCATCGATGATTCCGGCGCCATATTCGCATTCGCATACGGATCGCCGCGTCGCTCTCGCACGCCCGATGTTCCAAATGCCTCTTTCTGCTGATACAAATCACCGCGTTGCGCATGACCATCGGCGTAATCGCTCTCGTCGGCTTGCGCATACTGCGTCGCCGCTTGCACGCGACGATAACCCCCAAAATCCTTGCTTTCCTGTTCGATGTCGAGCTGTTTTGGCGCACCACCAAAATTGTCCCAATCTCCCCATTCGTCATCGGTCACGAGCTGATCGCCGCGCTTTGGCGCGTGCCAGCCCGCTTTCATCGCTTCTTCATCGACTTGCCACGCATCCTCGGGGCGCTCCTTCTTCTCTTCATCATCGCCCGACCAGCGATCGTCTTCCGCCCACTTGCGACGGCGACGGCTATCTTCTGTGCTCGCCCATGGGTCATCGCCCCATTTGTCGAGCTCAAACTCCCCACGAACCCGCATCTCCACCGGACGATTCTGCGACGCTACGTGCAACTCATCCAAGTCGATAGCCTGCGTTTTACCTGACTGGAAATTATCACTCATGCCTTACTCTCACTCCCACACAAACGAAAAGGCAACATAGCATAGAACAATTTATCAATTTTTGGCAACATTAGTCATAAGCGATACATGCGTTATGATCCTCGCCCCCTCATTCCTCTATCTGCTATTAATGAGCAATGAGAATTGAGCAATGAATCTCTAACCACTCATTGCCCATTGCTAACTACTAACCGCTCACTGCTAATTGCTCATTGCTCATTGCTCATTGCTCATTGCTCATTGCTAACCGCTCACTGCTCATTGCTCATTGCTAACCGCTCACTGCTCATTGCTCATTGCTCATTGCTCATTGCTCATTGCTAACCGCTCACTGCTCATTGCTCATTGCTCATTGCTAATTGCTAATTGCTAACCGCTCACTGCTAATTGCTCATTGCTAATTGCTAACCGCTCACTGCTCA
>SFMP01000055.1 GCA_004554395.1 Myxococcales bacterium
ACAGGTTGTGTAAATCGGTCGACACCAATGGCGTAGATAACAAAAAGAATTCTTCGAGATTTTGCAATGGTTGCAATGTCGTTCCTTATCGAGACGATCTAGGTGAAAATGATGCAACATCGTGCCCACCGTCGATGTATTGCACAGGAGAATCTGGCTTGTATAGGTGCGATTGTAAACCCGGAACAACGCTTTGTAAAATTCCCGTCGAAGGTAGCTCTGATTTACAAAGTGCTTGTGTCCCAAGTGATCATTTAAAAAAGTGTGGCGTCGATGATAATGGAAATATGGAGCTTACCTGTGAGGATGGATGGGATGATTGCAATGGTGACCCGACCGACGGATGTGAAACGAATCTCAATACATCGGTAGAACATTGCGGAGTCTGCGAGACCAATTGTCTTGAAACGACGAAGGGGGCTTTTGGGCAAACGTGTAATAAAGGCAAATGCGATTATGCTCTTTGCTTGAGTGGTTATGGCGATTGCAATGATGATCGAACTGATGGTTGTGAAGTAGATGTTCTATCTAATAAAGAACATTGTGGTGCATGTAACAAAAAGTGTGAAGGTGAGTATTGCAATAATAGCATTTGTTATTACGGCGATGGCGCAGAGAACATTCCGAGTTCGGCTGAGTGTGTGGAAGGGACTAAAAAATACTATTACCAATACGATATTTGGAAAGCTTGTTTTGGCAATAATCGATTTGGATGCTTCAAGAATAAATCTGTGTGTTGGTCTGAGGTCAATTAAAGGAATGATATGATGTCGATTAAACACTACGATAAACTCGTGCGCGACAAGATACCGCAAATCATCGAATCGAGTGGGAAGTCGTGCACGGTGTGCCGGCTCGACGACGAATCGTATTTGCGAAAAGTCGACGAGAAACTTCAAGAGGAATTGGCCGAGTATCTCGAATCTCATGCGATCGAAGAGCTCGCCGATTTATGCGAAGTCGTGCGAGCGGCAGCGCGCACGCTTGGGTATACGATCGACGATTTGGAACGCATCCGCGTAGAAAAGGCGCGTGCGCGAGGGGCATTCGACGAACGACTTTTGCTCGTCGATGTCGTCGATAATGGCGCGATAGGCGATGCGCCCGTAGGTGCCGATTTGGCGTCGAGTTGTGATTAAAGGATAGGGCTATGTCGAAGCGCCAATATGCCACGGGGAGTTGTGCCGAAGATCTTTTTGTCGAAATCTTTTGCGAAGCATTCGGCGAAGAAAACGCACGATTTTTGTATAAACAATATCATTTCTACGACATTTATCAGAACAATCGATATGCCGATTTTGTGCTCGAAATTGGGAACAAAAAGATTGCCTTTGAAGTCGACGATGAGGCGACGCATAGCCCTCGGCATATTAGTGCCGACAAGTTTTATGACGATTTGTTGCGCCAAAATTGCATGGTATATTTGGGTTGGCAAGTCTATCGTTGGGCGGTGCGCCAAATGCAGTTACAGCCCGAAACGGTCAAAGACGAGATGCGCGTCTTTTTGGGTCAACACCCACAATTCAATGAAATCGACGATTATCTTCCGACGCAGTTGGGGCGTAGCATCGATGCGACGCATATCGACTTGTATGATCACCAAGACGAAGCGTTGAGATCGCTTGAGCTCATGCGGCAGAATCACGAGACGATAGGGCTTTTGTACCATGCGACGGGCACGGGCAAGACGGTGACGGCGATTACTGATGCGCGTCGCATGCACGGGCGAACGCTCTTTTTGGCGCATACGAAAGAAATCATCGATCAGGCGTGCAAGACGTTCCGCGAGTTGTGGCCCGAGGTCTATACGGGAAAGTATTGCGATGGTTTGAAAGAGACGACGGCGTTTAATATATGTGCGAGTATTCAGAGTATATCGTGTCATTTAGATGCGTTCCGATCCGATGAATTTGCGTATTTGATCGTCGACGAGGCGCATCATGCGGCGGCCGATTCTTATCAAGCTGTATTGGCTTATTTTAAGCCGAAGTTTACGCTTGGGCTCACGGCGACGCCCGAGCGCACCGATGACAACAAGGTCATTCTCGATATCTTTAAGAATACGGCGCACAAACTCGATCTCGAAACGGCTGTCGATATCGGCGTGCTCGTGCCGGTGCGTTGTATACGCATTCATACAAATATCGATATATCGAAAGTACGATTCAATAGTTTTCAATATAATATTAGAGATTTGGAGTCGAAACTCTACCTTCCCGAGCGCAATCAACTCATCGTCGAGACGTGGATCGAATACGTTCGCGACAAGCGCACGATTATCTTTTGCGCATCGGTTGCCCATGCCGAAGATATCGCAGGCGCATTGCGCGATCGCGGTGTGGCGGCGCAGGCCGTATCGGGGAGCATGAAATCGTCGCAGAGACGCGCCTTTACCGACAGCTTTGCACGAGGACAATTGACAGTTCTATGCGCTTGCGATTTGCTCAACGAAGGCTGGGATTGCCCCGAAACGGAAGTCCTCTTCATGACGCGCCCGACGATGTCGAAAATCCTCTATACACAGCAATTGGGGCGCGGCATGCGCCGGGCCGAGGGGAAAGAATCGTTGATGGTGTTCGATTTCGTCGATATTGCTTCGCAATGGAATATGCCGCAATCGTTGCACCGATTGTTTAGATTATCGACATACCAGCCAGGTGCGCTTGCCTTGGCACCGGTGGCGCATCGCACCGCCGAGGCGGCACTCTATGCGCAAGGCATCAAGCCCGATGCCATCGTCGAATACCCCATTCACGTGACCGATCTCGAGGTCGTCGATTTGTTCGATTGGCAACGCGAGGCGCAAGATATGATTTCGCAGATGGAGTTTGTGCGAAGAATTAATGTGCAAAGCGAATCGGTCGAGCGATATATCAAAGAGGGGAAAATCGTTGCCGACTTGGTCGTGCCACTTTCGCAAATGCGCGTTTTGCGCTACTTTAAGAGCGAAACGCTCAAGCGATATGCCGCACAATTTGGTTGGACGATTATCGACGACGACAACCGCAAAACGCTCTTTTTGCAAATGGTAGCGCAAATGGACATGACGTATTCGTATAAGCCCGTTTTGCTCAAAGCCATGTTGCAACACGCCGATGCCAAAGGGCGCGTCAATCTCTCCGATATCGTTTCATATTTTCGCCATTTCTACGAAGATCGTCGCCGAAGAGGTCTCATCGTCGAAAAGCCGAACTCGATCTACACTCGCGGTGGCTACACCGATAAAGATGTCGAACGCAACATACTCGCCAATCCATTCCGCCGCTTCGAAGATATGCAAGTGATGCACCACGCACGCACGCTTGGCGTCGTCCAATTCGACGACGTCGTATGGCGCAAACTGACCGTCGACGATAAGGCGTTGATCGTGCGCACGTGCGATGAGAAGCTGGCGCAGTATTATTCGAGGAATCTATCTTCGTGAGCTGTTAAGCGGCTCTGACTCGGGCTTTGTAGGCTTCGTGTTCGAGTTCGGATGCTTCGTGCATGGCTTGTGTGCGGAGTTGGAACTCGACGCGTCGACCGTCGAGTGTGGCGACGACGTGGATGCTTTGGTAGCCCGATGGTTTGGGGTTGGCGATGTAGTTTTTGAGTGTGCCGTTGACGACGTTGTAGGATGTGCAGATGGCGTCGAGGCAGCGATAGACGTCGAGTTCGTTTTGGACGACGACGCGCATGCCGTAGAGGTCGTTGAGATCGGTGATGGCGGAACCGCGTCGGAGGGCTTTTTCTTTGGCGCTATCGGGGGATTTGACGCGGTGATAGACGACGGCCGAGGCGATGCTGCGGTTTTGTAGGAGTCGTGCGACGTCTTCGGCGCGGGCATTGAGCCAATTGGCGCGTTTGTCGTGTTCGGATTCTTCGATTTCTCGGGCATCGCCCGCCCAAGCGAGAGGCATGGGATCGAGCGATTGTGAAGATGAGTCGCGGTAAGGCGCGTCTTCGGAGCTCGCGCAGAAGAAGGCGGCAAGCAACGTGAGGAATGAAAAGAAGACGAGCCCACGATCGTAGAACAATCGAGCGAGTTCGAGGAATTTTCGAGCGGGTGCAATTTCGTTTGCCATAACGACTCCAACAAAAAGACTGCCACATCGCGCGGCATTCGGTCACGAATGACTCTCTACCGTAAGAAACCGAAATGCGGTTCGATTCATTCCACCAGAAGTGCATCAAAATGCAATGCGACTCGCGTGGTAACGACACAGTTTGTGCACGGCGCGTGTGGTGTCAAGGGGGGCGTTAGGCGGGGATTGGATATGCCTGCCAAATGTACTGATTGTCAATCGGCATATTCACCATTGCGAAAACAAGCATATTCTGGCTTTTGGGGATTGCCGTATAGGTGTATGATAGCGACGACCAAGTCCACGAGAGCCCAAATTCCAAGTCCGCCAAGGGTGAGTAGTTTTATGGCTCCAATACCGTATTGACCGCGCATGAATCTATCGACACCAAAGATACCTAAGCAGTAGTTACAAATCCATACGAAATCGTGGCGATTGAATTGTCTTTCGGAGGTAGAACGGTTGATAATAGTGGTATATTTACGATGCGTAAAGGTGACGGTGCTTTTGGAACTCTGGAAATATGCAGTTGAGAAGGCTAATACGAAATCCATTATACATAATACAGCTATGGCGTTTATATACAATAAACACACAAACAAACTGATGGGTATATCTGAAATGGTACATTTGAGGAATATGAAATAGTATATTTCTTGTATAGTAGTAAAGATACCAAATATTCCTACTGCAATACCAAACAAACACGTGAGG
>SFMP01000056.1 GCA_004554395.1 Myxococcales bacterium
GTGGGGGGTGGTGGGGGGGCGTGCAGGGGAAGATTTAGTTTGGGGTGGGCCGTTGTGCGTGTATGTGGTTTTGTGTGGGTTGGTAAAAAGATACAACGAAAATATCGTTGTGTTTCTTTTGATTAAAAAGTGTGTATGAAAATATCGTTGTAATAATATTTTGAGAAGATGTCGATAAAAGTCGAAGTTGGCAAAGGAATTGAAAAGCGAGCCAAAAAGATATATGTTTGCGAGTGTTTTTCGCAGCTGCGTAGAGGAGAAGGTCTATGAAGGACGCAAAGTTTTTGATGGCTTTATTATCGGTATTGGCGCTCAGTGGATGCGATGTGGTGGGTTCGAGTGAGACAGCGAATACGCAGTATGCGTATCGAGCGTTTGGCGAGCGTTGTGAGCAGCACGTGGAGTGCGAGAGCACGTATTGTATGAGCTATGCGCAGGGGAGTTTTTGCACGAAGACGTGTGAAGAAGGTTGTCCGGATGGTTGGACGTGTTTGCCGATGGATAATCCGCATGGGGAGGGGCGAGTATCGCTTTGTTCGCGGATAGAGCAGCAACTTTGCATGCCTTGTGCCGACAATAGTGCTTGCGGATACAACAATTCGAATTGGTGCATGAAGTTATCGAACGGTCAGTTTTGTTCGCAAGATTGCACGTATCAGAGTTGCCCGACGGGGTATCGCTGTGAAGACGTGACCGATACGGCAGGGAATGGGAGTCGCCAGTGCGTGCCCGAATCGGGTGGTTGTGCATGCGATGCCAAGAGCGTGGGGCAGGTGCGAGGGTGTTCTTCGTCGAATGAGTATGGCACGTGTTATGGGCAAGAAGTGTGCGGCAGCGATGGATTGTGGAGCGCTTGCAATGCGAAGACGCCGGCTGCCGAAGTTTGCGATGGTACCGATAACAACTGCAATGGGTTTATCGATGAAGACCTCGACGGTGGCGCTTGCGACATCACGAATGAGTTTGGAACGTGTCGAGGCGTTGAGATGTGTGCGGGATCGGAGGGGATGCTCTGTTTCGGCCAGACGCCAGTCGCGGAGATTTGCAACGGATTCGACGACAATTGCAACGGCGAGATCGACGAAGATTTTGTCAACGAAGATGGGGTTTATTATACGAAGGAGCATTGTGGGGGGTGTGGCCATCATTGCGACATGTTGCTCGATCATGCGACCGAGACGGCTTGCACGGTAGTCGACAAGCGGGCGGAGTGCAGGGCGCTTGCTTGCGAAGAAGGGTATTTCGTTTATCAGGAGGGGGCGGCGTGTTTGGCGTTGCCCGACAATCTTTGCACGTTTTGCTCGCAAGACAGCGATTGCGTGGGACCGAACAGCCTTTGCGTCGATACTGGTGTAGAGGCGTTTTGTAGTCGAGATTGCTCGGAATCGTCGCCTTATGGGGCGTGTCCGAAGGGGTATTCGTGTCAGACAGTTCGCGGTGATAAGCGTCAATGTTTGCCGAATTCTGGGACTTGTGTATGCAACGAGAAGAATCTCGGTAGTGGGCGTTCGTGCAAGCGCGATACGTGTGAGGGTTTTGAACGGTGCGAGATCGTTGGGGATGGATATGCATGGTCGACGTGCGAGACGGAGCCCTATAACATCGAGGTTTGCGACGGGATCGATAACAACTGCGATGGCGTCATCGATGAAGGGATGCGGGATCCTGTGACGGGTCTTTATACGTCGCGGGAGCATTGCGGTTATTGCTTTAACGATTGCTCGCAGTACTATAAGCCCGAGATTCACCATGTCGAGGGCGTTTGCGTCGTGTCGGCAGGAACGGCGTCTTGTGGCATGGGGCCGTGTATGACCGAGACGGTCGATGGTGTCGATTACGAATGGGTCGATACGGATGGCGTCGATTCGAATGGTTGTGAATGTCGTCGAGTGAAAGGGAATACGAAGGACGAACCGGAGATTCCGTTGACGTATGCTTCGGGTTATCGATTTATCGATGAGAATTGCGATGGAATCGATGGCGTCATTGGCGATGCGATATTCGTATCGCAGAGTGCCAAGGCCGGTGGCGATGGAACGCTTGAACGCCCTTATCAACGCGTCAATGAGGCATTAAAGGCGTGGTATAATGGTGGCAAAAAGTACATTCTCGTATCGGAGGGATTATACGAGGAAGATGTATCGCTTCCCAATGGCGTGGTGTTGCATGGTGGGTATAGCGTGAACTTCCGCGAGCGCGATTTGGTATTACATGCGTCGATATTGCGCGGGGTTTCGGCGCCGGCAACGGTTCACGCCGTGCGGATTAGCAAGCCTGCGACGGTATCGGGATTTGTGATCGAGGGTGCGACGCGCTCTGAGCCCGGTGTGGGTTCGATTGCCGTTTGGATACAAAACACGACGAATGTATCGCTCTTTGCGAACAAGATCGTCGGTGGGCATGGCGGAAATGGCGAGGCAGGTGCAGGCGGCAAAGCGGGCAACGGTAGTAAAGAAGACAATGCGCTCAATGGGGCATCTGGCAAGAATTCGGAGCGATTTGAGGGGCCCTGCCAGAATGATCGCCACGACGGTGGAAAAGGAGGCGTCAACAAGGCGTGTACGAGTTCTAATGCGACAGCAGGTGGGCATACGGTTTGCCCGAAATACGACTGGAGTAAGCACATGGGCGGGCGCGCGGCCTACGATACGGCGTCGAAGAATCGCGGTCTAGGTGGTTACGATAGTACATTTGACGAGTATTCGGGCTCGGAGTGTTCGCATGCGACGGAATCGGGGTTTCCGACGTTGATATTGAACGACGTCGGTGAGAATGGTCGATCGGGCAAGAATGGAACGAACGGTCGCGCGGGTAAGGCTTCGCGCGATGCGTATGGGACAGTTGTCGGTGGCAAATGGCAAGCTGCGGAGTCGGCAGGTAGTGGAACATCGGGAGGTCATGGCGACGCCGGCGGTGGCGGCGGCGGTGGCGGAGGTGTGGCTTATTATCACAGGAAGGAAGGCGATTGCTCGCTCTATGAATTGGGACCGAGTGGTGGCGGCGGTGGTGCTGGTGGTTGCGGTGGCAACGGAGGAGTCGGCGGTGGCGCTGGCGGAAGCAGTATAGGGTTGTTCATGTCGTATGGTGGTTTCGAAAAGGGATTGCCGACGGTAAAGGGCAATTTATTTGTACGCGGTCGCGGTGGCAATGGTGGTGCAGGCGGCGTTGGCGGTGCAGGCGGTGCAGGCGGTGCAGGCGGCGCAGGCGGTATTGCTGGGTTCTGGATATCGACGCGTGCTGGAGGCGGTGGTGCAGGCGGCACCGGTGGTCGTGGTGGCGGCGGTGGCGGCGGCGCAGGAGGACCGTCTTTCGACATCTTGGGCTTCAATATCGTCTCGTCGGCACTCGTCGAGTCGAATACGTTTACGTATGACGATAGCGTCGCTCGCGGTGGTACAGGTGGGCAAGGTGGCGTCGGTGGCGCTGAGGAATCGGGGCCGCAGGGGATCGATGGAGCGAGCCGACGACAACTCGATATGCGATCGTGCTTGTCGAATAATCGTTGTCCTTCTGAGGGATATTCTTGCAACAAAGATAACGTCTGCGTGCCGAAGTCTTAGTGTTTTGTCTTCGTCGTTTTCGTTTATCGAAAGTCATAGAGGAGTTCATTCGTGGCTGGATTAAGTGAGATAGACAGTCATATTTGCGAAGATGTCGACGTCGTCGATATTGAAATTCCGAAGTTTAACGTCGTGCTCTATAACGATGACTATACGTCGTTTGATTTTGTCATCAATTTATTAGTCGACATCTTTCATCATACGGTGAGCGATGCCGAACGCATTACGATGAGTATTCATCACAAGGGCAAGGGCGTAGCGGGAACGTATAGCAAAGAAATCGCCGAAATGAAGGTTCAGCGCGTGCATCAGCTGGCTCGAGGGGCTGGATTTCCGTTGCGAGCGGGAATCGAGCCTGGAACGAAAAAATCGTCGACGTGAGACTTTTTTCGTCGTTTGTGTTTCCCTTATGCATTGGCGCGTTTATAGATAAACGCGCGGATGCGTTTGGGATTTTGTGTCTCGACGAAGCCGAGAATAGACATGTTTTGATTAGGTCATCATGAAAAGCCACGAATTAGATATCTATTTTTCTAAAGCCCATGAAATCGCCGTTCATTATCGCCATGAGTATGTGACGCGCGAGCATTTTTTTGCGGCGCTCTTAAAAGATCGCGAAGTGATTCGCGCTTTTCGCGATTTGGATGTGCCGATTCCGTTTATTCGCGAGAGATTGAACGACTATTTTAAGAAGGAAGTCGAGAGTGTTCCAGATACGGTGCCAGAAGATGAGTTGGGCAAGCCGACCGATGCTTTGCATGCGCTCGTTGCAAATGTATTGAACCAGGCGCTTGGATCGGGGCGGAACTTCCCTCGAGCTATCGATTTTATCATTGCCTTGTGCCATGAAAAGCACACGTTTATCCGCTCGCTGTTCAATGCAATGAATTACGATGGGTTGCAGTTTATGGAGTGGGCGGCGAGGCATCCGGAACGCAAACAATCGTCGGCGTCGGATGACGACAAAGATATCGATGACGACGATGTTGATGAGAATGACGACGATGAGGGCTTCGATTACGAAGGGTTATTCTCGAATGACGACGATGGGGCAGAATTCATCGATCCCGACGATGATGAAGATGAGGATGAGGACGATGAAGAGGATAATGACGACGACGATGATGACGACGAAGAATCGGATTCGGAGCATAAACACAGAAGTTTAGCGCGTGGAATCCGATCGTTTTTGTCGCTTGTCGAAAACATCAAAACGACGGGAGAGCGGATCGATAACGTCCAGAATATCAAGGAATTCAAAGACGTTTTGAGAAACACATTTTTGGGTAAAGATGCCGCTCACGTCGATATTCGCGTATTTCGCAAAAACTTTGGTCCGAAGGCGCCAGGGAGTTTGCGAGAGATCCTCGATTTTGGCGAAGAAATCGATATTTCCGATGAAAATGGCGCAAAAGAAGCCGAGGACAATGCGCCGCAAGGCGATGAAACGTCTCAACGGGGAGCGTCGAAACGTCGCGAGGATCTCATCGCGTTTCGTCGAATTCGCGGATTTGTGACGAAACTCGTCGAAAGAGCGAGTCGAGGAGAAATCGATCCGGTCGTTGGGCGCGAAAAGGAAATCGAGACTTGTTGTTTGGCGCTTTTGCGCCGCACGAAGAGCAACGTTTTGATCGTCGGTGAGGCTGGAGTTGGCAAAACGGCCATCGTCGAGGGGTTGGCGCGAGCCATTGCGCGGAAAGAAGTTCCATTGCCGCTTCAAGATCTCGAAATTTATTCGCTCGATGTAGCATCGCTCATGGCAGGGACGAAATTGCGTGGCGAAATGGAAGAACGCCTCAAAGCTGTGATGCACTATGTCGAAACGCATCAGCCGGCTGTTCTCTTTATCGACGAACTCCACAGCGTTTCGGGGACAGAACGCAGCGGAGGTGCTCAAGAAATTATGGGTCTGCTCAAGCCCAAACTCGCCACGGGCGCGCTTCGCGTCATTGGCACGACGACGTATGACGATTATCGTCGCAATATAGCGAGTGATACGGCACTCGTGAGAAGGTTTCACAAACTCGACATCGAAGAGCCCAATGCCGATACGACGCGGTTTATCATCGAATCACTCAAACCGCATTATGCCGAGTTCCATCACGTCGATTACACCGATGAAGCGCTAAACGCAGCCGTTTCTTTGACGGCGAAACACATTCCCGAGAGGCGATTCCCCGATAAGGCCATCGATATCATCGATGAAGCAGGGGCTTATTACCGCATGACGCGAGCTGAAGATGAGACCGAGCTCAAGACGATCGATCGCGAAGATATCGAAAAGATCGTCGCTAAGGTGGCGCGAATTCCCGATATTCAAGTATCTCACGATGAGGGCGAATTGCTCAAAAATGCCGAAGAACGCATTAAATCGTCTGTATTTGGTCAAGATGCAGCTATCGAAGCGCTCGTGCGCTTGATCAAGTTATCGCGAGCGGGCATCCGAGCCGAACAAAAACCGGTTGCGAATTTGCTCTTTGCAGGCCCGACGGGGGTAGGTAAGACAGAGGTGGCACGGCAATTTGCCAAAGCCCTCAATTTGCCATTCGTCCGCTTCGATATGAGCGAATACCGCGAGGAATATTCTATTTCGAAGTTTATCGGTGCATCGCCTGGATATGTCGGTTACGATCGCGGTGGTCTTTTGACCGAAGCGATTCGTTCGAAGCCCAATTGCGTGCTTTTGCTCGACGAAATCGAAAAAGCGCATAGTGCGATATTCGATTTGTTGCTCCAGGTCATGGATGCGGCATCGTTGACCGATAACACGGGCAAGACGGCGGACTTTAGAAATGTCACGCTCATCATGACGTCGAACTCTGGCAGCGTCGATATGGGGCGCATGAGCATTGGTTTTGATAGCAAAATCGACGTTTCGAATGGTTTGAAAGAAATCGAAAAGACTTTCTCTCCTGAGTTTAGAAATCGTCTCGATGAAGTCATCTTATTCAATGCGTTGTCGCCGGAATCGATGGCGAGCATTGTGAAGCGAATGGTTGGCGATTTGTCGCTACTGCTCGCCGAGCGCAATGTGACGATATCGATTACCGAAGGAGCGACGCAATGGTTTGCGAAAGAAGGCTATGATCCCAAGTTCGGTGCACGCCCCATGGCGCGTTTGATTCAAAAAGAGATATCGGTGCCGTTATCGGACGAAATCTTATTTGGACAGCTCAAATCGGGTGGCAAAGTCGAAGTCGATTGGGATGAATCTTCGTCGAAGATTGCGTTCCGCATTGAATCGTCGCCCGATAGTAGCTCAGATTGAGTTTGACGTTTCAATTTGCTCACTCATGCCCTCTGCGTCCGAGCTTTTTTATCGCTCGCTAGAGCTCGTAGGGCGTGCGAGTATGGAATGGGTGGGCGTTTTTGATTCTGAATGGCGTCGAATAAACGGCGAGCTTTTGACAAGGCTGGCATAAATCGTGCATTTGTTTTATCCATCTCGTCGAGGGCATGTTGACGCATAGACTTGTCTTTATCGGATGAGAGTCATTTTTTAATCAAACGATTTGATACGAGGGAGATCGCGTCATGAAATTATGGTATAGCTTAGGGATATTTGCAGCGTTATTGTTTGTATTTCCGTCGATATCGGAAGCGCGTCAGGGCGAGCCGCCTCGTAGCTGTATGCGTAATGGTTATTTCGATTGTTCGATTCACGGGTGTCAACGATATTGCATCGGTGGCAATAATCGCCATAACGGCCAGAGAGTGAATCCGGCTCCGCCGCCTGTGGTACGTCCGGCTCCTCAAGCCCCGGTTGTGCGCCCCGTGCCACAGCCCGCAGAACGCGTCGTCGTGACGCGTCCGATAGCACCGGCACCCGCGCCCGTCGTCGTGACGCGTCCGATAGCTCCAGCACCGGTTCCCGTACCGGCGCCTGCGCCCGTCGTCGTGACGCGTCCGATAGCACCGGCGCCCGCGCCTATCGTCGTCGTCGAGCATCGTCGGTCGAAGCAGGAAATCAATCGCGAGATCAAAAGATTAGAACGCGAAAATGATCGACTCGAAGATCAGTTGGAACAAGAAGAAAGACGTGCCGAGTACGAATACGATTTCTGTCGACGTTCTGTTCCCGTCTATGTTGCCAATCGTTGCGTCTATGACGATTCGCGCATTCGAGAGATTAAAGAAGATATCAGAGAAAATAAACGCGAGATTCGGGACTTGAAAGACGAAAAACGCGGCTGGTAAGAGCGCATCGAGTTGTCGAAGAAGTGGAGGTAAAGCGATTTGCCTCCACTTTTTTTGTTTTTTCACTTTTTTTGAAAAGTTTTTCGAAAAATGCCCGCTTTATAACATGACCACCTATATGAGGTTGGTAAGGTGATAATCTCAAACCGTGGAGCATGGAATATGAGTGAGAACATTTTTGAACAATGTGGAACGACGTACGAAGACATTTTGAACGTCGTGAAAAGCATCGCCAAGAAAATCGTCAATTTGTATGGCGTTTACGACTACAAGGATGAGCTCGTTTCGGCGGGAATGCTGGCTGCAGTAGAGTGTTTGAACAATTTCGACCATTCGCGAAATGCGAAAGCGACGTCGTATATCTATCGCGCTGTATTTGGTCGTCTCAAGCGGTTAGCCTACGATCAGAAGCAATACATCCACACGCAAGACAAGGAGCTCGTGCATCTGTCGGCTATCAGTGATTCTTCGAGAGATGTGCCAGTATTCTTTACGCCCGATCCGTATCGGCTTCGTCCAGACGTCATCTACGATGCCAAACGCAAACAAAAAGTCGTCCAAAAAGCGTTCGACAAGCATACCGATGAGATTGAGAAATACGTTCGCGTTGTGGAGCGCGAACACGGAACGGTTCCAGGGCGTGCACGGGTCAAACGAGAGCGAGAGCGCTGTGTCGTGACGATTCGTCGAACGATTAATCACGTCCTCATGCTCAACCGACCGCTAAGCGCAGTTTCGGCCATTCTCGAGGAATTCGCAGAAATCGAAAAAGCATCGATCGATGAAATCGAACGGGAAAGGCAGAGGAAAGAGGAGAAAAGGAATAAGAATAAGAAAGAATAGGGCATAGCTATTGAATGAGAATAATTCTTCGATCTATGTTGTAACCTGTTGATTTTACTGAATTATTTTTGCATGGCGTTTTTATTTTGCCATAGTTAGAAGAGGAATCGTCATTCTTGTCGAAGAAGAATGATTGCATTGCCGTGAGTTGCGCTGTGGGCGATAGAGATATCGGTGGAGCTCTTTGATTTTATTCGATAATTGCGCTTGAAAAACCGCGAGGCGATCTTGTAGCGTAAGTCATAGAGTGTGCACATGAAGTGTGCACATGAGATTTTTTATCTTTTGAGTTTTAGGGAAAGGAGCTGAGTTGGGGAGAATGCGAAGATTATGGGAGACAATCGGGGGCATTGCTCTCGCCATCGTAGCCGTATCGTGTAGCAATGATTCGGCATCGCATGGGTGCGAGTCGCCGTGTGAAGAACCCGACGCCCAAGCTTGTTATACGTTTGGATCGGGAGAGAATAGTCTCGTCGCACGTGCCAAATGCGAATTAGACGAAAAAGCTGGTTGCTTTCAGTGGAATTTTGTCGAGGCTTGTAACGAGACATGCGAAAATGACGTCTGCGATCCCGAATGCACCGAGGGCAAGTATGCGTGTTTTGGAAAGACGCTCAAGCAATGCAAAAAAAATGCAGCCGGAGAGATGACTTGGGATACGATCAGGACGTGTACTAGCAATTGCAAAGCCACGGCTGGCAAGTGTTCTGAAGAGTTGCCATCTTGTACACTTACCAGCGGCGTGACGGCTATAGTGCGCCAATGGACCGATGGCGATACGGTTTGGGTCATTCCCAAACCTAGCGACGCATGCAATGATTACGAATTCGATCGACTTTAGCACGGAGCTCGCTCGCGAGGGGTTGGCATTTTCGAATACGAAGTTCAAGTCGAATAAGCGCGCGGAGATTTGTGCGGCTTCGAAAGAAGCAAAAGATGCCAAAAAGAATATTTGGTCGCTCGGCAATTCCGTTTCGGAAGTCCTTAGCAAGATGGGAAGTACCAAGAAAAATGGCTTTAGCAATATGCCGAGGTTATGCGGCTGGTAATTGCCACAAATTGCTCTTGTCCCATAGGGGCGATGCATGATAGATATGCGTCGCCTTTTTTGCGTGTTTTATCGTCTAAGGGAGCAAAATGAATCGAAATATCATCATCGTTGTACTCATCGTCCTCATCGTCGCCTCGCTCGGAGCGACGGGGGTAATGGTCTACAACATGACAACAAAAAGCAATTCGTTGGGCAACGTCGTCGGCGACAATCAGGCGGCGCTCTATAAAGTCGCCGAACCCGATGCGTTTGCAGGGCGCGATAAAGAGGCTATCGATGTCGTGCGCAATTACAAAGTACTTGCTCCCGAATACATCGATGCCGTTCACGATGCCATTGCGAATGGTCGATCGAATGTCGATGTCGAAATGAAACAGGAATCGATCGACGATCTCGTCGAATCGCAGTTTCTCGAAAAACACATCGGCATGACGTCGCTTAAACGCGGTCAATGGCGTGCCCTCCACCTCGATATCGACGAGGGCAACGACCCGCTCTACGAAGTGTATCTCGACTATACCGACGAAAACGTCGTCGTGGGTCCCGTTTGGATCGTCAATCTCGAAACGAATAGCGTCGTTGCTCGCAATAGCATGGCTCGAGTTTTTGACCGCACCATTTCCAATTACGACGATGTCGAATCTGCGCTCAAACGTTCAGATGGCGTCGTTCATGCCATCACTTCGCATAAATTCGATAGCGGCATCGATCTCGGTGGCGTTTTGCTCCTCTACTTCCTCAAGAAGACGACCGATCCCAAACACGTCGACGATCAGATCATCGGTTGGACGGTGATGCACGAGCTCGATGACGAGTTCTCGGCTTATTTCCAGTGGAAGGAATTGAACGAGACGCGCGTGGCAAAGTTCCGATTTAATTGGGATACGAAGCGGTTGACGCCTGTTGGTTTGTATGCCGCCGACCTCATGGGCATTGGCAACAATATGCAATCGGTCGAGCCCGTCAACATCTATCCCAACGAATACACGAATAATCTTCACATTCCGCGTCAGGAGCGTTGGCCCAGAAATCACGCTTGCCGCAAATCCGATTTCAAGGCACTTTGCACGGCGTTTGTCAAAGTCCTCGAACAGCAAGAATTCGTTAGTGCCATGGCATGGCTCTTGACCAATGGCGAACCGAACGCATCGCGTCGCGTCAATTCGTGCAAAGAAAAACGCGAATGCGGCTGGACGATGAAGATTGCGCCAAAAGCCGAGAACCCCGAAAACAATCCGGCGCTCATGGAAATTGGCTACAAGTACAAGCTCAACAACATCGAGCGCAGCGTTCGCTTCCTCGTCGACAGCGAGAAAGAGACGATATCGCCGCTCGACAAGCTGAGCCAGTGGGCATACTGGAGCGTTTCGCCGAGGACGTAAGTTGGATCGGGATGGAAGAATAATATGCAACAGAATAGCGCCAGAATCTTTGGATTTTTGGCGCTTTTTTCGTTCTTGAAAGAAAAAGCGCGAGCGATAAAGACTTGAGATAAAGAGATATCGAGATATTGAGATATCGAGACATCGAGAGACAATGGGATAACGAGCCGTGGAGTAGAGGAGAGATGGACAATTTCGAATATCGTCGAGGATATGCATCGTGGAAGATCGATTTTGGCAAAGTCAACGCATTCGGAACGCGAGAAATCGGAGAAATGGATGGCGCTATCGACATCTGCAATCAAAATTTCTTCAATAATATCAAAGCATTACGTATCAAAAGCGAGAAGATCTCTCCGAATGGCAAACGCATTTTTTCGGCAGGTGCCAATCTGAAAGAGCGCCGAGATTGGACGCGAGATCAAATCCTTTCGCATCTTGCCCATCAACGGCAAGTCGTCCACCGTCTGCGGACATCGCCATTCTTTGCGATTGTCTATGTCGATGGGATTGCCCAAGGTCTTGGTGTCGAGATGTGTTTGGCTGCCGACGTCGTCATCTCTTCGTCGCGAAGTTCGTTTGCATTGCCCGAATATCGACTTGGGATTATCCCAGGGGCAGGTGGTTATACGTGGGCACATCACTTGTCGAAACACAAGCACGAAGCCATATCGTGGATGGAGCAGGGGAGTATAGCATCGGCAGAATACGCCCAATGGCTCGGAATCGTCGATACCGTTATCGACGTCGAATGTACAGGCGGCGATGAAGGGCCGGAAGCCGACCCAAGCGATATCTACGTCGAAGAAATCGTATCGTGGTTGGCGACGCTCTCGCGCGAAGAACAAATCGAACGCAAAAGCGCACGCTATAAAGACATCGATTTCGATGCATGGTTTGAAGAAGAGCAGACCGAATACGCGCGACGCTTGTCGATGAGAAAAGACAACGATTTTATCGTGTAAAGAAATGCATGCACAATGTTAAAAACGTGGCTAGAATAAAAGTGCAACGTTTTTATAAGACGCCATTCGAAAAAGTTAGCAACGATTTTATCGTGTCCAAATGACAAAAAAACGCAATCAAATTATTGTGTATTCTTTTCAAAAAATCGCATTCAGATTTCGAATTGATATAACGGATAAAAGAACAACGTTTTTATTGTGCTCATGAATCATTGTAAAATTATCGTGTGTAAGTTATCGCGTCTGAAAATCGTTATTAAATTATCGTGATGTTTTTTTGCGTCGATGGATATGTCGTCATTTTTGCGATGCGTTTTGGGTAATTGTCGATTCGGGGATTCCCGTATTTCCTTTCATTCTGCGTCTGTTCTTTCGTCGTGGGGACTGTTTATCCGTCAAGGCGATGGTTTCTCGCTATTGAAAACCTTGTGAGCTCTAGCGCGGCTACAGAAGAGCCTTCCTGCCAGATTTAGGACGACAAACGTCGCACGAAGGCGTTTCTTTGTCGTTTTAGGACGGCAAACGTCGCACGAAGGCGTTTCTTTGCCGTTTTAGGACGGCAAACGTCGCACGAAGGCGTTTCTATGCCGTATCGTTGCCGTTTTAGGTCAATGGCTAGAAGAACAACGGTGATTCAGCACTCGTGAGCATTAAAGCGGTCTCGGAAGAGCTACTGGCCAGATATAGGATGGAAAACGACGCTAGGAGCCGTATCGTTGCCGTTTTCAGCCGATGGCGAGAAGAACAACGATAATTAAACAACGATAAAGAGATAGCGATAACAATGCCACGAAAATGAAATGATGATAATTACACCACGAAAAAGAGATCGCGGAAAAGATGCTATGTTTTTAATCGTGCTGAAATTATCAATGTAACAATTTCATACCAAAGTTTTTTGATGCGAAGATGTTTTCATGTTCATGTTTTTGATGTAA
>SFMP01000057.1 GCA_004554395.1 Myxococcales bacterium
AATGCCATACAGCCGCGTGACATTATCTTGGTCAAACATATATTCCATAATATCCATGATTTCATTCTCCATTCTTTGGAATATTCAGTGAGTATGCTTTCGTTGCGACAAATGCGAAGCGTTTTGCCATGACGCCCTCCATTGGCAGGTACACATTTGGGATGATAGCGCCTTTCCACGAGAGCGAATCGGAGTGAGGAATGGTCGGGCGCGTGAACAACCTCATGACTCTAATGCCCTTTCAGTTTCAATATCTCCGCTTTCGAAAGTCCAGTCGCTTTTTCGATAAAAGGTATGTCCATATTCATCGCAAGAAGCTTGATTGCTGTTGCTTTTTTTTCATTTTTCACTCCCGTTTCAATACCTCTTTTTTCACCGATTTTCATCTGTTCAATGCCATACAGCCGCGTGACATTATCTTGGTCAAACATATATTCCATAATATCCATGATTTCATTCTCCATTTTTTTGACATATTCAGCGAGTATGCCCTTGTGGCGACAGATGTGAAGCGTGTCGCGAATTGTTTGGGGCGAATAGCCGTGTTTCTTGCGCATATCGTCGAAAACGCGGCAGAACGAGATGTATTGGTGGATGATGTCGGTTTTATTGGCGTCGAATTGGATGATGTGGACAGTCGCATCGATATCGCAGCCACCGTTCGGGAAAAATTCCTCGCCTAGCGAGATGGTGCAGGGCATCGACTCGCGTTCGCAACTAAAGATGGCATAGAGCTCAATGCGCGGACACTCGACTTTTGTACTGCTATACAGATAGACATCGCGCTCGTGGAAATAGTCCGTGAGGCTTTTAATGGCATACGAGATGAGCCGGATCGCGACGTTGACCGACCAAGTGCTTTGGGCCTCGACGAAGACCATCAACGTATCTTTGACGAGAATCCCGAGGTCGTTGTGCGCGTGCTGCGCAATGACGCATTCGCGCGTAATCGTTTCGATATCCGATTCGCAGACCGTCAAATCTTCGGGATGCAGAGCTCGGTACAGCTGCAGCTGATACTCGGGGAACGAAAACAGATGCGTGAAGACGCTATCTTTCGTGTTTCGCTTCGTTCTCTCCTGCCGCCCGGCTTCGATAGCCTTGCGCTTTTGCTCAAGTGTTTTCTTTGCCGCACGTTTTGCCATGACGCCCTCCATTGGCAGGCACACACCTGCATTATAGCGAACAGAATTCGGCATTGCGAATGAAAAAAGTGCGGCGAGTTGCTCGCGGGGCGGTCAATCGTTTAAGTGAACGTGTGCTATCGCACGGGGCTGTAGCGCCCACGAGAATGGTGGGTGCTACTGTTGGCGTCCGAGTACGGCGATTAGCCGAAGTGCTTTTCGATCAGAGCGCTAAGCGTTCCATCTTTGGCGGCTTCTGCGGCATCTGCTTGCACGAAGTTCTTTGTTTCGTTCTTCAATTGATCGTCGAAACCGAGTATGTAATTCGTTGCAATGAGATATATAATTCTCGTCGGTGCCATGCCGTAAACTTGATTCCGAAGGATATGCCGAATTCGATCGCCGTCGCTAGGGAATTGTTGCTTCAACTTTTCGGAACGGAATAGGCGTTTGACGATTTCTGTTATATAGAGCCCCGATTTCATATACAAATCGGCAAATGTATGATTGGCATCGTCGAAACACCCTGGATTGTTCTCTTCGAGCGCATCGACCATCTTCTTGACGACCCAACGCGGTGTAAATATTTGATTCGTCTTTTGCGGCGGAATGTAGTCAAAAATATCTTCGTCATGGCTTTCATCGAAGTAATTTTCGAGTTCCTTTTTCTTTTTCCAAAACTCTTGAATAGAATCATTGAAAACCGTTTCATCAAATAGATGACCTTCGAAGTGCTTTTCTTCGTCGGTGTCTGGGTCCTTGTATGATCCACCATCGCGCAAGAAGCGGAAATCATCTTCTGAGATACCCGTGACTTCTTTGAAGACGTCGTCTTCGGTGTATTCGTCGAAATTTTGCAATGTCAAATTCTCGTCGCCATAGGCCATGATAAAGCTCGGAATCGTTCGAGCAAAGCCGCGCAAATGGGCTCGCACGGAGTCTTCGACGGCCTCTTTCTCCTTTTTGTTGCGCTTCTCTTCAATGCTTTTCATGAGCTCATCTGGCATGTTGTGTATGATATCATCGGCGAGGTTGCTCGTTGCTTCGCGGAATTCCCTTAGGGCGTCATCAATGGCTGCCTTACATTCTGCATTGGCATTGGCAAGCTCTTCGGGCGTATCAGCAACTTTCAGTTTTTGCTTTAATTCGGCTGTTGCAATTCTCGTTTGTTGCTTGAAATCGCTTTTGAGTTGGTCAAATTTTGTTTTGATTTCTCGATTGACTTGACGCTCCATTTCTTGTTTCGACCCATACTGCTTGGCGATTGGGTCAACGACGTCGCGCATTATGATTTCTTTGATTTTAGCAGCCACTTGATCCATCGCCTTGCCTGCGTTTGTCTCATCGCTCTTATCCAATTGTTCGATTGATTCTTGGCATTTTCCGGTGAGGTCTTCGTAAATCTTCGGACCAAATAGATCGGGTGCTTTGCCTATGGCGACTGTCTTTGGCGATTCTAAGCCGTTGCTTTTGCCGTCATTGTCGCTGTCGTTATCATTGCCGTTGTCGTTGCCGTTGCCGCTATCGTCGCCTGGGATGGCTTCGCTAATGGGCACAGGCTTGCGTTTGTTCTTTTTATCTTCGGTAGCGCTCGGCATGTTGCTCAAAATATCTCCGACACGGCTCGGGGCGCCAAAGATATTGCCGATGTTGTGAAAGAGGAAATTTGAAATAAAGCCACGACGAACGACTTCTTGGCTCTTGAGTCGCCTTGGAATTGAGAGAATTTGCGAGGCGTCGAACTCGACCATGCGGCCTTCTTCGTCTTCGCCAATGACGGGGAAGAAATTCAATAGCCGCCCGATGTTATCTTTGCGATCTTGACTCGTGCCCTTGCCCGCCGCGGTACTCGTCGAGAGGTTGTTGGCAAATTCATCGAAAATGATGAGCGTTCGCGTCGGATCGAAGTCGAAAACATAAGCCGTCTCTTTGCGATATCTCTCGGTGCCGATGACCATTTGGCATGGATTTTGGGCTCGAAATGCCGCTTGCATATATGCCGATGAACTTTGCAAATTGCACAACATCAACACGCCACTCCATTGTGGAATGGTAACGCCAACTGTTAGCTGACCGACGCTCAATGTTATCGTCTTTTCGTTTTCTTTGATGGCATTCTCGACGCGTTGGAGCGACTCTTCTGTTGCCCTTTCATCGTCGATTTGGCCATCGCCCGCCGCTAGGACGACTTTATATTCGCTGAACACGGGATCGGCGCTTAATAGCGTAGCGAGCGCCTTTGCGCTCGCTACGCGATTGAGTAGCCATAGCGTATGGCGGAGTTCGTTTCGAAGTTCGGGCGTCGAGAACGGGTACTTTTCGTTTGTCGAGAGGGCGTGGAGAAACTTCTTGACCTCTTCTTCGTGGACGAATTTGCCCCTCGCATCTGTCGTGAAAAATTCGTTCAAATCGAAGGCATAGTCGACTTTTTCGTCGTCGCCCGAAAGATCGATTCCCTGTTTTAACGTGTCGCAGATCATTGGCGAGATCTGGTAAGTATACATTGCGAGCCGTGGGAGATGCTCGTATGGATTGGATTCGTCGCTGTTCCAAGTCTCTTTCGACGTTTGCTCGTCGGCATACGACCAATTGAAAATTTCGTCGTCTGAAAACTGATCGCTTGCCAAAGCTTTGAACGGCGTTCCCGATAAATAGAGCGTATGTTTGCGGCGAATGTGGCTGAAGGCGCGATCGGTGCGCACCGTATCGACCCCTTCTTGCGCCTCGTCGACGATGAGCAAGTCGAATTCTAACTCGCTTATCCACTTGAGCTTATCGTAATTGCCACCGAAGTATATCGAGCCTTTCAAACCTTGTAGAGATTCAAATGCAACCATGCCTTGCTCTTGTTCGGAATCGGTTTGAAGACGATTGTTATAATCGTTATAGCTGACGACGCCTCTTTGGCCTCTTATCGCCTCGGTTTCTGAGACAAAGGCGAGATTGCAATCCCAGCCGATGAATTTGCGAAAGTCGACGACCCAAGAGTTCGAAATCGCCGGGCGATTCGTGACGATGAGGACTTTTTTGAATCCCATTTGGCGAATCAAGTCGTACGATGTCAATGTTTTGCCAAAGCGCGGCTTTGCATTCCATAGGAATTGTTTGCCGCCTTGGCTGAAATGAGCCATCGTCATTTCGACGGCTTCGCGTTGTTCTCTGCGCAATTCATACGTGCAAATCTGATCGGATTCGGGCAGTTCACGACTCGCAAAAGCATCGAAGAGCTCTCGCAATTTGGCCGAATCGATTTGGAACCATTCCGTGCTTGGCTTGCGTTTGATCTCGTTTTTTACGAGATAGGCGTGGAAGTCGTGGTCGGTAAAGCAAACGCCCGATCCATCTTTGAAAATGGCGTTGTCTTTCAATACCAAGTCCCAACGAATGTTGGCCGTTTGCGTTTGCTGATTAATGCGCTCTTCGACCGTTTGCCTTTCGGTATAGCCGATTTTAATCCATCCGTCGTTATCCAAAACGCCCGGGGTTTGATAGGCATAGATCATCGGGACGACTCTCTTAAAGCTCTCAATTTGAACTGTCATTATACCATCT
>SFMP01000058.1 GCA_004554395.1 Myxococcales bacterium
GGGGAATCGATCATTCTTTCTCTTCCTGCGGGTACTTAGATGTTTCAGTTCTCCGCGTTCGCTCTCCTGAAGCTATGAATTGACTTCAGAGTGACAGCACTTATCGCACTGCCGGGTTTCCCCATTCGGACATCTCCGGATCACAGTTCGTTTGACAACTCCCCGAAGCTTTTCGCAGTCTACAACGTCCTTCTTCGCCTCTCAGCGCCAAGGCATCCGCCGTGTGCCCTACATAGCTTAATCTCCATCCCACTCCTTTAAAGCAAACGCTCTAAACAGCAGGCTTTCGATTCTTCGCCATCGCAATCGCCATTCTCTCGATTGGCAATCGCTCAATTTGTATAGACACTTGATTCGGATTCGACTTGTCTCACGACAAATCAAATCGCCCTAACAATTTTATATCTCTCTATCGCTTTCTTCTTTTCTGTTTTCATCGTGCCAAGGGCTTGTCTCATCCCGTCGGCGAGGGCGGCTTATACGCGTAGTCGTTGGGGGTGTCAAGAAGTTTTTTTTTCGGAAGTGATTTTTTTCTATCTGGGCATTTTACCTAGCCCGTGTGACCTCTCCCCCGGACTGTCGGCCCCCCCCCTCTCCATAAATGGCGCGGAGAAAAAACGCACGCAGAGCGGGCGTTTGATATAGCGGGGGAAGTGACGCTTCTAACGTCGCTTCGAGTTCTCGCTTGCCTTGAAATTGTAGATGGGCTTAATGCGTCTATCAATGACGACGGTCTCGCCGATTGCCGAAACGATTTCATCCATGGGTTTGTATGCCATTGGGCATTCGTCTATTGTGTCTTTGGCGACAGAAGTCGTGAAAATTCCCGCCATCGATTCCTTAAAGCCGTTTAGCGTAAAGGATTGTTCTGCTTCGGTACGGCTCATGAGTCGCCCCGCGCCATGCGGTGCGCTATAGTTCCAATCGCCATTACCTAGCCCTGTGCAAATCAAAGCGCCATCGCGCATATTCATGGGAATGAGCAAACACTCGCCTTTTTGCGCCGACACAGCTCCCTTGCGCAAGATCATCGATTCTGTATCGATATAGTTGTGAACCGTCGAGAAACAACCGTCTTCTTTGAGTTTCAAGCCTTGGACGATGATTTCTTTGATGATGTCGCGATTGAGCGATGCAAACGCTTGCGTGACGCGCATATCGTGGAGATAGTTCTCCATGTTTTCGCCCTCGAGATAGGCGAGTTCATAAGGAATAGCGTTTTGTTTTTTCCCGCCAATCGACCTATAGGCGAGTTCTTGGTAGTATTCTGCAACTTTGAGCCCGAGGTTCCGACTCCCCGTGTGAATGATGAGGTAGAGACAGTCATCGTCGTCTTTATCGATTTCGATGAAGTGATTCCCACCGCCGAGCGTTCCGAGTCCATTTTCGGCATTTCGGCAATTGAGTTTCCCAATGCAAGTGAGTTCGCACAAATCGATGCACTCATGACGACGATGCGGCCGTTCGCGGATGTTGCAACCGCTCGGAATATTGTTGCGAATAAAGCTGTCCAATTCGGGCAAGTTGATGCGCTTATTCTTGAGCTTCACGGTGAGCATGCCGCAGCCGATGTCGACACCTACGATATTGGGGACGACTTTGTCGGTAATCGTCATCGTCGTTCCAACGACACAACCCTTGCCGGCGTGGACATCGGGCATGATGCGAATCTGACTACCAGCACACGACGGTTGATCGCAAAAAGCTTTGATAAGTCCCTCGGACGATGCTTCGATTTTGTCGCTAAAAACTTTTGCGCTTCCTCGAGCGCCTTGAATTTCTATCATCCTTTAACTCCTCGTATCACCAATATGGCGATATCGACAGAGACCCGTCGATATCGCGCATTCAAATCGCACAAGGCTAGCGATTCACTCAACGTTTTTCAATGTAACTTGTTAAATTATTATTCAGTCATTCAAAACAAGACGGTTGGAATCTCTCGCATTTTAATCTAAATCCGACAGTATCGAGTTGTATATAACAAATAATCCGTCATTGTTTTTTTATTATAATTTTATTTACAATATAACATTCATATTCCACTCGCCAAATCAATCACGCCCGCGCAGCGGGCGTCTTTTCCCATCGCCAAATCAATCACGCCCGCGCAGCGGGCGTCTATTCCCCATCGCAAAATCAATTACGCCCGCTCTGCGGGCGTCTATTCCCCCTCGCAAAATCAATTGCGCCCGCGCAGCGGGCGTCTATTTCCCCTCGCAAAATCAATTACGCCCGCTCTGCGGGCGTTCCCTCCATCTCCATTTGTGGAGAGGGGGTGGCCGACAGCCCGGGGGTGAGGTCAAACAGGCCGGGGTGTGAGGTCAGAACAAAAACGAAAAAAGGCCAAAACTGAACAGTTTTGACCATTTCCTCAAGAAAACCAGAGAGAAGTAAACGCTCATAAGTACGAAACGCAATGCTATTTCAATTGCGCATGACCACGAAATTCAAATTGAATCCGTTAAAGGAGGTGA
>SFMP01000059.1 GCA_004554395.1 Myxococcales bacterium
GTCATAGAACCTACGTCTTACTCGTCCGAGTCTATCACACTCGCTCGCGCAAAACCCCTAGGCATTCGCACGGATGTGCAAGATATCGCCATCTTGCGTCATAGAACCTACGTCTTACTCGTCCGAGTCTATCACACTCGCTCGCGCAAAACCCCTAGGCATTCGCACGGATGTGCAAGATATCGCCATCTTGCGTGATATAACCTTTCCCTTCGAGCTTGAACTTGCCCGCATCTCGCACCGCACTCTCACTGCCCAGCGCGAGCAAATCCGAACTCGCCATGCGCTCCGCGCGAATGAAATGCTTTGCCAAATCCGTGTGAATGCGCCCCGCACTCTCCTGCGCCGTCGACCCATTCTTCACCGTCCAGGCGCGAACTTCGTCTTCGCCAACCGTAAAGAACGATATCAAATCGAGCATCGAATACGCCGCGCGAATAAACCGCTCACGCGCCGTCGCCGTAATGCCCAAATCGGCCAAGAAATCCGCCTGATCTTCTTCGGGCAACTGCGCAATATCGCTCTCGACGCGAGCACTCAACACAAACGTCGGCTCGCTCAAACCCAATTTCGCCGCCACCTCGGCGCTATGCGCCTCATCGGCCTCCGACTCGTCGACGTTCACGACGATGATCACCGGCTTGAGCGTCATAAATTGGTAACCGCGCAACAACTCCAATTCGCTCTTGTCGAGCCCCATGTCTTTGAGCCACTTCTCGTTTTCGAGCTCCGTCTGCAACTTCCGAAACAGCGCTTTCTCTTGGTCGCTCACTTTTTCCTTCTGCATCCGCGCCACTTTGCGCTCGACGATTTCCATATCGCTGAGCAATAACTCGCTCAACATCGCCTGTGCCTCGCGCTTGGGGTCGGCCTCGTCATAGCCATTCGAAAACCCGCGAACGACGACTGCCAGCAAATCCACCTCGCGAATCTTCCCCAATATGCTCCCGTCGAGCCCCTTGCCTATCGCCGCTCCGCTCATCACGTCGACGAACTGAATCGTCGCATATATCGTCTTCTTCGGCTGGTACATCGCACTCAGCGCATCGATCCGTTTATCGGGCACGCGTACCTCGCGAATCTGCTGCTTCTGCCGCAACAACTCCGCCGGGTCCGCACCCGACAACGCGCCAAATATGGTCGTCTTACCACTGCCTTCGTAACCTATAATTCCTACCTTCAACGCCTTACTCCTGTATTTTTGGCAACCTTACGACGGGTATTCTACATCGTAGATACCACATCGCGCACGATTAAACACGGTTTTTTGCGCACGCTCGACAAACTTTCGCACGCCGCCCCCCGCGCCCGCCGCCGCACTATTTACGCCATCTGCCGCCGCGCAATCAATCCGCATTTGCACACACGCCCACCAACAGCCTGCACAACAGCCGCCGCATCGTTCAAAAGTGCTCTTTTTTCTCTGGCATCTGCTATTGCGCGCCGCTATCGCGGCAATGGCGCAATACGCATCTGCGGCGGGCGCAATTGCCCAAGGGCAATTTGCACCCTTTGGGTGCGCCTATTTCTGCGAAATACGGCGCACCAGCGCGCTATGTTCTCGTTGCCTTCGGCAACTTGCGAGCATACGCGCGCTCTTTGGGCATCTGCTATTGCGCGCCGCTATCGCGGCAATGGCGCAATACGCATCTGCCGCGCGCCTATTTCTGCGAAATACGGCGCGCCCTTTTGAATTATATCTCCAATCCACCGATATCGGTGCCGACTTCTTCTTCGTGATACATGTGAAGAACTTTATACGCGTGCGGCACAAGACCCGAAATCCGGTCTTCGGCGTGTTCGTAATTGACTTCGACGACACTCGTCCGACCAGCGCGTTCGAGCAATTGTTCAAACTCCTCGCGACGATAGGCGCGGCGTTCGAGCTCGACGCCATGATCGACCAACATTTGTCGCATCGCCTTGAACTGCGAACGCGTCGTCGCAAACATCTCCATGTCGCGAACGATCCCGATCTCTTCCATCCAATAATGCGATTCTGCCGTATACCCGAGTTTTTGGGCGACTTGCTTTAACACGCCAAAATGTTGAGAGTAATTGATCTGGCCATCTTCGAGTGTCAAAACCGGATATTTGATGTCTTCGCCGAATTCAATGAGGAAAATATGCGTTTTCGGTGTAGCCAATTTGTTGATATGCTCGATTAGTCGAATCGAACCCGTGTTCAAGATGAAGTCTTCGGGCGCATCGCACAAATTCAAACGATGCTTCATGATCAAATTGACCGAATCGCCCTCGCCGATAAACGTCAACTTCGCTGCATCGAGATGGGCGGGCTTGATATCGCGTTCGACGCCATCGGGCAATGGCTCGTCGTCTTCGTCTTCATCGTCTTCGTCATTGCCACCATCGAGCGACATTTTGCGAACATTTGCCGACGGCAAATTCGCCAAAAACTCATCCGAAAAGATGATGTCGTACGGCTCACCGCCCAAGATCTGGGCGATCTTCTCGATATCGCCATCGACGACGACGATGTCTTCCGAAATCCCCGAAAATGCTTCGCTAGCCACCATTGCTCGAAGAATATTCGCCTGCTCCGAATCGGGGCAAAAGATCGTATACTTCGCCGCAACTTTCTTCGATTTTAATGTCGCCATTATATCGCGAGCCGTTTCGCCATTGCCCCCACCGATTTCGAGGATTCTCGTCTCGGATCCGTGGAATAGACCGCATTTCTCCATGTATTCGACGATCGCTTCGCCATACGAACGCTTCGCCAAGACATCGTGCGGTTTCGCCAATATCGACGATAGACGCGTACACGTCCTATCGAGGTGCAATACTTCGGGTGCGATTTCGATCATTTCGATGCGTTGCGGCAACGGGCGAGAGGGGTCTTCATACGTCTCGATAATGGCGCCGTTTTCGTCGACTTTTGTCCTCACGTGTACGGTCACTTTTTCGTAGGGCATCGTCGAAATCAAATACGGCGGCACGCCAAAACGGCGCCCCTTAAAGTTGGCACACGGCTCGGCCGACATCTTGACCGCTTGAATCGAACAATGCGACCAAAGCGCCAACGTCGCGACGATTCGCATCTCGACGTCGGCACTCAGCAAGCCATCTTCTTCGGCCATCGCCTCGGCGATTTCTCCAACCGTCTTTTTCCCTTCGATATGTGCCCAAAGACGCGATTCCCAAGCGTCGAGCGATATCTTGATGATGCGATTTTGCGCTTGCGTATCAAAAGCGTATATCACTACCGCCGAAGCATCGGTGCTATCGACCGTTATCCAACGCGCTTGCGTCGGATACATATCGTGCGATTTCTTCGGCTCATACGACTCGTCGGGCAAAAGACAAGCGAGTGTGCGGAATATCGACAAAAATTCGTTGAGCGTATCATTATCGAAGACTTGTCCGAATTGTTCGACCATTTCATCGGCCGATCGCGGTGCATCGTAGAAAAACTCGAGAAAATCGACGAGATCTTCGCTCATCTTCAATATGTATCCATAGAGATTATGGTACACAAAAAAGTCGTCACCATTTTGGAAGTAATCGATATTTGGCGACAAATACAACGTACCCTCGAAGAGTTTTGCCGGCTGCTGCTTTTCGTTTTCGCTCATAAATTCTCCCACACTAGTCGTTATCTTTTGTTGCACCCTCCACGACGACCGTCGCATTGAGCACATTTCCCTATTTCTTCACTTCGGCACGATGCTACGCCAGCTATACGACGCGAGCAATCCTCAATAGCTTATTCCCAATGAGAATATGCGCCGTTTCGGTGACGGTCAGAGGTGCTTTAATGCGTAAAAACGTGCCATTCGAGCTCCCGAGATCTTTGAGCAATGCATGATCGCCTTGGCGTTCGAACGATGCATGCGTGCCCGAAACGAATCCATCGCGAGCAAAGACGATATCGCCTTGCGTCCGGCCGATCTTCACAGTGTCTTTGTCGAGGCGATAAACCGATCCCTCCGAAAAAGCCCCGATGATCACGCGCAAATAGCCCCAGCCCTCGCCCTCTTTCCCGCCGATGAGCGTCGTATTTTCTTCCGCACGGCTCTTCAATATCGGTTGCGACGACGATCCATGGCAATAATTGAGCAATTCTTCGCCAATTCTAAACGTATCGCCATCGTATACAGCCGCCGATGTATCGCACAAACGCAAAAAGACGCCGTTGAGACTGTTGTTGTCTTCCAAAATGGCCACGTCGTCGTGACACGTAATCTTGACGTGCTTCGGATTCACAAATCGATCGTTGTTGAGCATGGGCGACGATATGCGTCCGACGACGTTTTCGCCTTCGTAGAGCGGGATTAAATCGCCAAGCGTCCCATCGTCGTTGATTTGGTGGAGCCGGAATTGGGCGAGCTTTTGTTCGGTGGGAACTGCCGCATTGAAGACGAAACTCGGGCGCTCGACGGTGCGTTTATTGCTGCTATCGATATCTTCTCCGATTCCCGTCGCGACGCGCTCTTCTTCGTATTTGGCTCCACAAGAACCGCAAAATCGATGCCCCGGAGCGACTTCTTCGCCGCATTGCTTGCAAATGCGAGCCGCCACGGGGGCGGCGTCTTTTTTCTCTTCGACGACTTCTTCGATCTCGATTTTTTCTTCGATTTCGATGTCTTTGGGGTCGGTATTTTGCGCCAAAATATGAGGTGCTGCCGCTCCCTTGACCGTCGTCGACTTCAGCGATGCTGCCTGATTGCCGTTCTTATCGTCGTCGACGTGATGGGCGAGCAAATCGGGCGACAACGCGCTATCGTCTTCGTCGATGAGCCAATCGTCTAATTCGGAATCGTTGGATTCTTGAGCGATTTCTACTGTTGCACTCCGCACCTCGTCCAACGGTTCGGGCGTCTCCGAACCGAGCAAAGTGCCGCAAAACTGACAAAATTTAAAAGAATCGGAGTTGTTTTCTCCACAATTTTTACAAAACATCCATGGCCTCGCGCTTCAGTTTTCAGACATCACATCAAAAATTCCTGCAAACACGATTCGGTTATACCATTTTATCGAAAAAGATCAGAAATAACTTTAACGAGCAATGTCAAACGACGACGCCAAAGCCATTTGCCCATTTAACCTGGGCGAATTTCCGTGGTATATACGCCCATAGCGCGGTGCGGTCGCACTGCGGTTTTTTTGCATCATAAAGGCAATCGACACATGAATTCGACATATTGCGACAACGATTCGATCCGTCATCACGACTGCGTCGTACTCTATGGCGGCGAAAGCGAAGAACGCGAAGTGAGTTTACATTCCGGCGAAAACGTCGCCCAAGCGCTCCGAAAAGCCGGCATCGAAACCGACCTCTACGACTGGAACCCCGCCAAAATGCGCGAGTTTCTGGCGCTCGGCTATAAAAAAGTCTTCATCGCTCTGCACGGCGGTACTGGCGAAAATGGCATGGTTCAAGCCATGCTCGAAATGGCTGCCATCCCATTCACCGGCGTCCGCATGCGTACAGCCGCCATCTGCATCGATAAGCTCGCCTCTAAAACTATCGTCTCTGGGCTTACAAACGTCAATGTCCCTGCCGGAAAAAGCCTTGCCGTCTCACAACTCGACGACCGTTGGAATATGCCCGAAAACGATCGCTGGCGCGATGTCGAAGCTATCGGATACCCGCTCATCGTCAAACCTTCGCGAAACGGTTCGAGCGTCGGCGTCTCATGGGTCGAGCGATACGAAGAAATCGACGACGCCGTCCGCGCAGCCGCCATTGCCCCCGACGAAATCATACTCTTCGAACAATGCATCTGCGGGCACGAACTCACCGTCGCCATGCTCAATGGCAAAGCTCTCGGCGTCTGTCGAATCATACCAAAGACGAAATTCTACGACTACGAAGCCAAATACAACCGCGACGATACGCAATACCTCACCCCTTCGGGACTAGGGGACGATTTCGACGGCGATCTGTGCAAAAAAGCCGAAGAAGTCGCTCGCGCTCTCGATTGTTGCGATGGCGTCGTGCGTATCGATTTCCTGGCTAACGACAATCTCGATCCCTATTTCCTCGAAGTCAACACCGTCCCAGGAATGACTTCACACAGCCTCGTCCCAAAAATCGCAAATCAAGCCGGTATCGAGTTCCATCAGCTTTGCAAGATGATCGTCGATATGGCAAAATAATCT
This sequence comes from Myxococcales bacterium, assembly GCA_004554395.1. Lineage (GTDB taxonomy): Bacteria > Myxococcota_A > Bradymonadia > UBA4248 > UBA4248 > UBA4248. The sequence goes on from SFMP01000059.1 coordinate 6,127, forward strand.
AGCTTTCCAACGCTTCCGCTCTCGAGGATTTCTTTGAACGACTAGGAGGTCGCCATGCTCTCGTATACGGTATCTCTACATCACCGCGTCATCTATAGCCTCGGCGATACCCATGGGCGCGGACGCGAACAAATTTCGTTTGTCGAAGATATCCGCGCATTAAATGCGAAGAATACCGATGAAGATATCGCATTTATTCAGCTAGGTGACTTGTGTGATGGATTTTCTTTCGTCATCGATGGGCACACTATCGATCCCGAGTCGGGCGACGCTTTCATCGATGCACTCTGTTGCGAAATCCATCGAATCGGAAACGCCATTCCAAAACTCGGCAATATCCTCGATGGCTCGGTGCCACTCGTCAATTGGCACAAACATACTGCCGACCGCGATGGCGACGTCGTCGGCACATATCCTGCCCGCGATCTCATCGCGCGCCGCGACCTCGACGAAATCATCGCCCTATACGAAGCCTGCAAATCCTACGAAACACTCGATTTGTTCTCTTCCTATCAGGCAAAACACCCCGATTCATTCCACGTCATATTGGGCAATCACGACGTCGACTTGCTCCTCGGTCTATCGCGATACGGCCGACAACAAAAATATCTCCTCCTAGGCTTGCTCGGATTCACTCCCGATCAAGTCATCGCACACCTCACCCGTGGAGAAGGCGAACTCCATAAAAAACACCCCTATCTTGCTTGGCTCTACGAACGCCCACATTTGGCGCTCAGTAGCGATACCATCTACATGCACGGCGGTCCGACGACTGATTTGTCCAATGCTTTGCTCAAATCTAAGCACGACGGATTCAACGCCTGGCTCGCCGAAATCGACGAAGCGCGAAATCGCGGCCTTGGCGAGCCGCAATTCCGCGAGCACGAGTCTTTCTTGTCGCCCGACGGCGCCAATAACGACTGGACTCTGTTTCCCGAGCGATTAACCCATTTCCTCGACGCCGCAAACCGCCGTTTCGCCGCCGTCGGGCACTCCCCATTCCTCGACTTCACGAAGGGTACGTTAATCGATCTCAAACTCTCGACATATGGCGAGCTGTTCGAAACACCCGCACAACTCCCCCCCGATAATCGACTCGTCAAACACGATACAAACCTCAAACGCGGCGGCCAACTCTGGATTTGTAAACACGAAGTCGGATCCAATGACTGGTTCGGCATCGACCGTTCCCTCCGACAAACACCGCTCCGTTCAAAAACTCCAGGTCCTCCCGACATTCGCCCATGAGATTTCCCGCACGTTCCCCGAGCATTCCATCCCCTCCTGTTCCCCGCCTTGCGGGGAACAGTCCACAAACTCTGGAACTCGATCTTGCCATGGAATCAAATCATCGAGGGAACTAAACATATTTCATTTTCTATTTCCCTCTTTCTTATCATTCCCCGCGATGCGGGGAACAGTCTTCTTTCCTCCCGTTCCCCGCGATGCGGGGAACAGTCCACTTTCACCCGCATTCCCCGCGATGCGGGGAACAGTTCACAAACTCTGGAACTCGATCTCGCTATGGAATCAAATCATCGAGGGAACTAAACATATTTCGTTATACGGCAGAACAATTGCATAACATTCATTTTATTAAATATTTATCGTATATTATTCTTTATTTATGCATATTTTCTGCATCTTCGGTTTCTTTTGCCGATGAACCCGGATCGGAGCAATGGGACTACGACGTCGCCAAATCGATCGCCACGACGCTCGCCGATACGCCCTACTGGAGCATGTCTTTGCCCTATTTTCGCGATCTCAGTGCGCGATCTCAAGATTGGAACGTGCGCTTGCTCCATGCAAAAGTCGAACTCCAGCGCGGCTACACTGATCGCGCACAAAAAGCCATCGACGACGCCATGGCCATTCATCCCAATAATCCACGCCTTTGGCTCATGGCTGGCGATATCGCCGCCGATAGCGGCAACGCCAAAACCGCCATCGACTACTACGCCAAAGTTCTCAGCGTGCAGCCCAATAACGATCACGCCCAACTTCACCTCGCTCGACAATACTTCGTTTTGCGTCAATGGCAAAACGTCATCGACATCTACGATGCCTATTTGGCAACGCACGATCCAACATCCGAAATTCTCGTGCGACTTTCGGCAGCTTGCGAAAATATCGGCGATATCGCACGGGCCGAAAAATACCTCCTCGAAAACATCGACAAGCACTCCAATCGCGCACTAGCTTATTTGCCGCTCGAACGATTCTATCGCAGGCAAAACGACGAAGCGCGAGCCAATTCGATCGCCAAAGAACGCGCCAAATACCAAAAAAACGACGACGACAGAAACTTGCGAAAACTCCTGCCATCGTCTCGATAAGCGCCAAATCCTAATCGAGTACGAGATGCCAGTGCAAACGCGCCCCGAGCTTAAACGTCGGCGCTTTGCCCTCTTCATCCGACGTATTTTGACCCGTCAAGTCGACAAACCATCTGTCGTTAAAATAGTATTCTGCCGAAAGCGCCTGTTCATTCCCTTCGCTACCGCGAATCGAGACACCCGCCGCAATACGCAGCGCTTTCGTTATCTGTTTCACATAGACGAACTGCGCCGCTCCTTCGCTAAACAAGAACTTGAACTGATCGGCCGAGATAAACGTATCGAGCTGCGACGAGAATATCGGCGATAGCAACGATTCCATGGCGATATCGTTGCCCGAGAAGTCGTCGATCGTCTTTCCCGTCAAAATGAGCGCATAGATATTCGTATCCGATAAATAAGGACTCGATTCGAAGCTCCACGTCGGCTGGAATAGCGATCCACCGACCGATAGTGTTATCGAATATAAATCGCTCGATGCACTCGACGACGTCGACGATATTCGCTTGCGCCTATCGAGATCGGTATTGCCCGTGACGGCACTAAACGCATTCGATTCCGTATTGATATCGGCCGATGCCGTGATGTCGATCTTTCCATCGAGCGAACCACTAAAGGCGATTTGGCTACCATTTTGGAAATCGAAATCGTTCCCCTTCATGCTAAAGACACCCGAGTTTATCGAGAATATCCCCGTCGGCGCGATATCGGTTATCGTGCCGCCAATGCGAGCTTGTGTCCCGAGTTCCAAATTCACCGTTGCGCCCGCAATGCGAACATCGACCGATATCGAATTTTCTGCATTCACACCCACGTCGAATTGAATTTTCCCTAATTCTGGCATCTTGCGCAAAAACGATGGCGAATACGTCGCGACGCGACGGCGCGAATCGACAAACATCGACAATATCTGCTCTTTGATGAAATTCGACGATCCATCGTCGAAATTCTTGCGATACGTCGCATCGGCAACGTCGATATCGCCCGAGACTTTGACCGTCTCGAAATCCGCAAAATCTTTCACCGTCACCATCAAATCGGGCGATAGCGTTAGCGACAGCTCGTCTTTCATCCGGAAGCCGATATTCGTCGCCGTCAACGATACATAACCGCTCTTTGGCACGACGACATCGCGCACGATTTCACCTGTAATCCGGTAATTTCCGCCCATCACGCTACCGCTAAAGGCGCGATCTTCGGGGATGACGATGCACTGTTTATGGCTCGGGCAAGCCTCGCCCTCCGTTATCTTCAAAATCCCATCGTTGACGATAATCGGATCGTTGAGCGAACGCAATTCGAGCGCAATCGGAGACTCGACGCCGACGTGACCTTCGATGTTGAATTGATTCGCATCGACGCTCAAATTGCCGCGCTTATCGAGAAAACGCCCCGATACTTGCGCATTGAAATCGACTCGTCCTTGCGCCGAGGCTATGTCTTTGACGAAGAGTTGCGCCACCGCCATATCGATTTTGCCGTCTAATTGGACATTCGCATAGCCCAATGCCCCCGCAAATAGCGATAATTCGAGCCATTGATCGTTGATGCCAAACGTAAACGGCTGGTTCTCGGGCGTATAGATGCAAATCTCTCGATGACCACAAAGTGCATGATCGTTGCCGATTAAGAAAAATCCCTTCGATATTTCAAACGGCGACGTCGACAAACTCGTCTTGAGTTGGATCGGGTCGCGCACGCCCAAATACCCATCGATCTTCATTCGATTGAGGCTAATCTTATCGCCATCAAATATATTGCCATGCGCCGATAAATTGATCCCCAATAGACCACTCGACGCCTCGATCGCATCGATAACCGATCGCGCAACGGCGGCATCGATTTCGCCATTGATATCGACGTCGACATTGCCATTTACATCGCCGCTACCGCTCAATTTGAGCACCGAATCGCGATATTTGAGCTCGAGCTGATTGACTTTTAGCTCCATCGTCTTGAGATCGGCACGAATAAACGCCGGCTGCGTCAACGATAGCGGATAACCATAGACCGACATGGCAATATCGTCGAGCAATACAGAAACCTGGATCTCGTCGAGGCTACGCATGCACAAGCCTATCGAACCCGAGACCCGCCCCTGGCGCATGTTAAACGATTTCTTCAATCCCGATATGTCGATCCCAAGCCGTTCGAGTGCATCGAATACGTCGAGATCGGGAAAATTGAGCGATATCGACGCCGACAGGCGCGGCGACGTGCGTACAAATCCCGATAAATCGAGCATATCGATGATATTGCCGCGCAATAAGGCATACTGCGACGATCGCGAAAACTCGATCTGCGTATTCCCCAAATGCATTCCGTCGTATTCGACGCCGATCAAATCGATTCCACCCTCGATCCACGTCGCCTCGTCGGCCGATTTCGTTTGCTTCGCCGAAAGCGGCTTTCCCGCCATCAACGTCAATACCTGATCGAAATCGATATTTGCCGCCAAATCGAAACCGACTTTCCCCGTCAACGGCAATCCTAGCTCTCGGAATGGCTTGAAATCATTAGGCGATACGGGGTTGAGCGCAACATTGAATACGACGGAATTCTTCGCAATATCATAAGTCAACGCCGTCAACGCAAAATCGGGGTCGCGATCGGGGCGACCCATGGCCATCGTCAAACGCCGATTCCCCGTCAAATCCCGCTTTCCGCTCGAAGTCTCGTTCCCTGCCTGTTCGCCCGATGGCACCGATGCATCGCCCGATTCCATGCCAACGCGCGCTTGGCGCGCTTGGCGCAAGTCTGCCGCATCGCGCAATTCAATTCCGCGATCGGCTCCCTTGATGACATCTTCCGATTTGTCGTATTTATCGAGGTCTCTAAACCATATATTCAAACTCGGAATGAGCGCTTGCCCCTTCTCGTATATCGCATGCAAACTGATTCGCGACATATCGACGTCATAAACCGATGCATGATCGACCGAAAAATGGAGATTTGCCGCAATATCGTCGACGGGACCCGTCACGCGAACGACACCTCGTCCGCGTCCTTCGATCCCGAGCGATTGCACCTTGTCGAACGGAATCGCTCCAAAATCGATGCCCTCAAACCGCACCAGCGCATTAAACGGCACCTTCGTCGGATCGTCGACGATATCGTCGACGATTTTTGCCCCAAATTCCGCACTCACCGTCCCAATTTCCGTATCGATCCGGAATTTCCGCGTTTTGAGAATCGACTGTTCGATCTGCAAATCGATGTCGATCTTCGGAATGTCGATGCCAAAATACGACACGTCGTTCGTCTTGGCGACGACGTGACCACAAGCCTTTGACCCACAAGTCCCATACGAGACGTCGACGTCGATCGGACCGCTCTCGAGGTCGTCGATCCCCAAATACTGGGCATAGAGGCGTGGCCGCTCGATATGTGCCACAACGCCCGCCGAAGATGACAGCAATCGCTCCAAATCTATCGACAATTTCGGCGCCACGCGCACGTAATCCGTCCCCAAATCGACGTTCAAACCCGCCGGCGACGCCAACAAGCCATCCGCATACTTAAAGACGACGTTCGTCTTCTTCGACACTGGCGTTATCGTTACCGCCGATATGTCTAAAACGGGCTCGTCGAGACGATAAGATAGCGCACTCGGCAGGCTCACTTCGATCGCGCCTTCGTTCGATTCCGCTCGCAAATGCGCACGAAGCAACCCATTGAGCCGCTTTATCGCCCCATCGGGCAAAAATTCCAATGGCGCCAATCCCTCGCTCAGACGCTCTTCAAACGCATCATCGATATAGTCAAATACACCCGCCTCGGGCGCCATTCCAAGCCAGACATCTGCCGCAAAGTTGCCGTCAAATATCTCGTAAAATCCCGATACGCCAACGCCACCAAAATCCGTATCGATTTCCAACGCATGCAAATCGACACGCTGACCATCCATTCGCGCTTTCAACGACGCGCGCACGATGTCGATGTCAAACGTCTCAAACTCCGGCATGTCGAGCGATATATCCCCCGATACGCGCGCCAAATCCCCGCGCATGCTCGCCATCAGGCGGAACGCCTCCTCGCCATGAAGTACCGATCCAAAAAAATATTCCAATATCGGATCTTCCACGCCCAAACGCATGTCGATGCTCGCCGACCACAATATGCTCTCCTCGGGCAACAACCCCGACGGACGATGACCCGTCTCCGACGTCATGCGATCGATATCCGACTGTTTCGGCGACGTATTCATCATGCCATTGCGCAACGATATCGAACCATCTTCGCCCAACGACGAATCCATCGCTGGAATATACATCGTGTCGCCCTGCCAATTGAACCCATCGACAAACGTATCTTTCAACGGAATGATAAAATGGCCTCGTGCACTATCCTCCGATAACGACGCAAAGACTTCGCCTTCCGAAATCCCTAGCTGCGCCAACACTTCTAACGCCACGCGTCGAGCATCACCCCCATAACGACGCTCCGAATTATCTTTTCCATCGCCACCATCTAAATCTCTACTCGTGCCATCTCCATATTCATCGCTATCATCTAAATTTCCCCTGCTACCTTTTCCATATTCATCGCCGTCATCTAGGTTTCTACTAATGCTATCTCCATTTCGATCGCTCACCGAGCGATCGAAAGCTTGCGCCAGAACTTTTGCGCTTTCTCGATAGGCAAAGCCCATCTTTCCCGCTTGTCCACTCGCACCGCTCAGCACGAGCCCTTCGCTCTGCGGCCCCACCGATGCCAGCGGGAACCCAAACAGCAACGGGTCGAATTCGAGCACCGTCGTCGCCACGCGAATCGCACGCAAGCCTCCATTGTCGACGGCCTTAGGCGACGTCATGACGAGATTCCCGCCTCCCGTGCGTATCCCATAATGATCGACTTCTACGCCGCTCAAATCGATCCGAAAACCGTCGAAGATGAGGTGCACTTTCGTATTGCTGACGTTGAGATCCTCCAAAAACGTGATGAAATTCCCTGGCGGCTCGGGCGGCTCCGCCTCGCTGAAATACGGCAACACGACTTTGAGAATGTTCAATTCGCCATGCGAAAAATCGAGCGTGACTTCGGCGTCATACGCATGTATCCGCCCCACTCGCAACGTCAAATCCGTGACGAGGTCAAACAACTCCTCCATCGGTATCTTCGCCACCACCACCGGCGCAAATACCACTGCCTCCGACTTCCCCGCCTCGCTGAGCCGTACATTCGTCATCGTCAAATCGCGCAACAACGCATCGGTTCGCATCGTCTCGGCAAAATAATCGCCTCGCAAAAAACAACCCAACTGCCCGTGCAATATCTTCGGGCCATACGAACTGTTGAGGATGAAAAACAGCAACAAATAAACAGTCCCGACGAGACAAAACGGCGGCAGAAGCGTCACAAGCGCTGTGTTCGTCCACCGCATCCACCATGCTACGCTCGGTTGCGATGCCGCCTTCTCCTTTGTCTTTTGTCTCCCTGCCATGAGCGCGTTCCATCTCTTTTTGCCTCGCAGCTCGCCATCAGCCGCATGCAACAAAACCCGCGTTTATGGCACGATTCGCCCCAAATTGCAGGCGAAAAGTGCGATCTTCGTTCAACCCGTGATCGCCACCGCCACAGCCCGCTCGATTCTCACATTCTAACGCCCCCTGCGCCCCCACCAGAACGCCCTTCTAACCATACGTTGCTCACTCCCCCAAACGCATCACACAAACACGCCAACCATGGATAAACGACGATCCATGCCCTGATCCAAATGTCGCACATCACCGCCCATTGTAAAATGCAATCACTCGCAAGTTATTGATTTCATTGAATATTTTTAACAACACACACATGGCACACATTTTTCACTTACACCGTTCAACGCACCGGAGCGCAACAAAAGCGCCTTCGTTCGCAGTGAGGTTTGTGATGCAAAAGCTAGATTTCCAAATTTTAATCGTCATCATCGTCATCTTCAGTTTCGGTTGGCTCCTCCCAAACATGACTTCGTTTTAGTCCACAAGCGCATCTTCGCCGAAATGCCCAGCCTCGATGTCGCCAATGCTACAGGCCAATCCCTCGCTCAAATGCAAATCTGGCAATGAGCATCCAAACATAACGCACGACGGAATCGCCACCCACCCCACGTGTTTGGCGTCAATCTATGTGATATTTTTATTGTGTGGCGCGGCTATTGCCGTTGGCAATACGCCCGCGCTGCCGTGCTATTGCCGTTGGCAATACGCACGGCTTGGCACGGCTATGTGCTCGGGCTGGCGCCCTTGCGCGCATACACCGTGCTGGCGCGGCTATGTGCTCGGGCTGGCGCCCTTGCGCGCATACACCCGCGCGGCGGCTATTGGCGCATGGCCAATACTCCGCCCGTGTTTTGCAACCCAATACCGCGGGCATAGCTATGGGTACATGGGTAACGCCCTATGTCGCTAAACAGCGCCGCACGTATGCTTTTTCCTCTTCGGTAAGCTCTAAGATCGCCATCGCATCGTCAAGCGTCTTGCTGAGACTCGACATGACGCGCTTCGTCATGACGAGTATCTGTTCAAGACCTCCTGCAATTTTGCCTTTTTCGATGCCTTCTTTGATGCCTTCAATTCTACCTTCTTTTCGACCTTTCTCGTGTCCTTCCTTTCGTCCTCTTCTAAGACCTTTTTTAAGCCCCTTTTCTTCTGCTTCAACGACAATTTCGTGTGCCCAGCTCTTCATAAAAACCTCCGGTTCAAAATACGCTTTTGGATAACCATATTCTTTTTCGAGAATTTGCGATGCATCGACGTGCTCGTCCTGATTGCAAAACAGCAACGAGAGCATCTTCAATAGTCCATTATAGTTGGGACTTTTTGAGTTACCAACGTTTACGATCATGAAAACCATCAGATCGTACTCTCGTTTTGGAACATCGACGTTGCCAAAGAGATCTTCTTTCGCAATGCTGTACCTCTGGATCGTCCCGCAGTTTTTGCGTTTGGGATTAGTGCAAATCCATATCGAGTAGACTTTTTGGATGTCGTCGTAATGGTCGTGCTTGAAATTGCGCCCCTTTTGCGACGAAATCAATCGACTGCAATAATAAAGGGCTCGTTTGGTGAGTGGATAGCGCAATTCCATCTGTTACTCCTCGGCAATGTTGCCACAGTGTGGCAACGGGGTGTGCATCAGACGGCAGCGAAACGATAACGAGTAGATCGCCGTCTACTCAATCATGGCGAAAAATAAAAAATGTGACGGTTTTTTTTCGAACTTTTTTTAGCTTGCATAGAAAAGATAATGAAATCAATGCTTTGCGTTTGGCGCTACGTTTTATCCGCCGTCGGTTAAGGACACTCTGAACGGGGTACCATTTTCCCCCAGCGTTCATTTCCCGCGCCATTTATGGAGAGGGGGCTAGGGGAGAGGTCAACATTGGGCTACTCTATTGAGATCGCTCGCAATTTGTTGTCGATGCGCATGGCGAAGCCCGAGGTCGCAGAGGCAACGGGGTTGTCGATCGAAGAAGTCGATCGGCTTGCGCTCAGCTATGTATAGTGTTAGATGTCGTCGCCCGCTACGATGGCGGTCGCGGGGAATGAGGTGGTTATCCAGCGCTTCCGCAATCTCCTCGAGGCAAATGGTTTAGCAAAAGATCTCATTGAACGAATCAATACCATCCTCGCTCAGAATGGCGTTCAAATATCGCGTGGTAGAATTGTCGAACCAACCATTACCCGAGAGCATGTTTCGGCAGAATAAGTGCAACTCTGTGCGTTGCAGGGATAATCTTTGAGCCCCGCGCCTAGCTTGGGCGCAGGGGCGTCACTTGTGCCCCAAAGAAAGAGCAGCACATGGTATTGAAATGATATTAGAAAGGCGTGTCGGGAATACCACTGAGTGAAATTGGATTGCCGTAGGGGAGTGGGACGCGTTGCCAGTGATTCATCGTTCCTTCATTATCGTATGATTTGCACATGGATTTACAATATAGGGTAATCTTCTCATTTAAGTTACTGAGATCATTCGATGTATATCCGTCGGAGTTCTTTGCTCTAGAAACATGGACGAGTTTAAATCCTTTCTGCGGTATGCAATCGTATCCGGATCGTTTGTAGAATGTAGATGGTGTATCATCAATGTAATAATAGGTAGAACCGTATCTGTTCAAGTCTTTATAGAAGCGGAAATTTGATAATTTACTCCAATATTCATACTCATCGATGAATGCGTAGTCTACTTTTTTAAAACAGGAGCTTGATGAGTAATAATCGGATGAGGAGATTCCATCATTTAGTACGGATAGGTTAGATATTAAACTCTTTGATTCTAGTACGGTTGTTTTGTATTTTGAAGGGTCAAAGATTGCAAGAGCGTTCAAATAGTCGACAGGATTCTCGGGTATTGGTTTTGAGCAGA
>SFMP01000060.1 GCA_004554395.1 Myxococcales bacterium
CAGAACACGGATTATATACATGATGCTCGTGAGGGAGCATATAACCGTCGTACCATGCTGTAGCCTCGGCGCGATCCATGTCAAACTTTTCGCATAGTGCATCGACCTCGTGGGGCAAGAAGCCAATATATCGTTCCAAGACTAATGGACGAATCATCGAAAATTCACGAAACTGATTCAACGACGATTGCGTGCTATACTTCTTGACGGGCAAGATACCCGTCATATAGACGAGCGCAACGCACTTATCCATATTTGCCTGTTTAAACAGGTCGCGTAGGAAATGAATCCACTCCGTTTGCAATGATTCATCTTTAGGATAATAGCGGAATACGGCATCCCATTCGTCGATGACGAACACGAACTTCGCTCCAGTCTTCTCATTTACTTTGCGTAAAGCCCTCACAAGCCCGATGTCCTTCAATCCATCGATGTCGGACCATTTTTCACATATTTCTTCGAGCACTTCTGCTTTTATGCGTTCAATAAATGCCTTTGGATCTTCACCATGCAAAAAGAACGACAGCAAATCCAATCCAATCACATCGTACTTGTTGATATGCGCTGCAAACGACGGATCGCGAGCGATTTCATAGGGGGCAAACAATTCGCGCGAATCGCACGAGTTGTCGTAGTATGCTTGGATCGTTTGCGCTGCCACGGTCTTGCCAAAACGCCGCGCCCGACTTACGCATACATACCTACTATCGGTGTCGATCCACTCGTTGAGATATCCGATAATTCCCGTCTTATCGACGTATGTTTTGGGTTTTATAATCTGCTTAAAGCCCACATTTCCCGGATTCAAAAAAATGCCCATCTCGCTCTCCTCGGTCATCGTGTCGGGCTACGACACCCGCCAGACAGTAGTGGACGTCATTATAACGCATTGTTGAAGCATTGGCGAGGGTGGCAAAGTTTTGTGCCCCCCTTGCCAAATCGATCACACCATATCGCGTTTTCCCCTCCCCATTCGTGCGCCCCTCTCCCCCAACTAGACGCCAAGTGCACACGCAAATCCCGACGTCTAGCAGTGCAAAACGACTGATTAATCTGTCAAAATGAACTCAACCGTCGTCACAACGCGCACGTTCTTTTTCTGTTCAAGACCTACGGTAGCATCGTTTATCGAAAACCAACCTTGTGTTGCCGTTCGAATCTTGCCGACTTTCGAGCCCGAATCGTTGGCGAATTGCTCGGCTGCCGCGCGTGCATTTTTCGTCGCCTCGCCTATCATCTCGGGTTTAATGCTATTGAGCGACGTGTATTCGTATCGAATCTGGCTATCGTAATCTTGCAAAACGGCGATATCTTGCCCCATCAAATCGAGCACATTGCTCTGTGCCGCCATCACGGCCGCCACATTGCTCGAACGAACCAATATCGTTTGGCGGGCAATATAGGCGAATTTGGGCTTTTCGCCGCCGTAATAATTGAGCGCTGTGTCGTTAATCGACGGCGCTTGAACCGTATAATCGGCTTCGTTCAAACCATGCTTGACGAGATATGCTTTGCTAATGGCAATTTTATCGACGATGTCTTTCTGCAAATCTTGGAGGTTATTCCCGCCAATGCTAAACGTCATCGGCCATACAGCCAAATTCGCATCGACTTCGCGCTCGGCCAATCCTCGCACCGACACGACGCGATCGGGCTTGGCGATTGCCCCAAAATTGTTGGCTATCTTGCCAAATCCACCGGCCAGGATATACGCCGATGCGACGAGTGCCACACCCAATAACAAGCCCAATACAAAGCTCTTTCCAATCCCAAACGACTTCTTTTCACACATAACAACTCCTTTTCAAACCATGCGAAACGCGGGTCTATCGTCTGCACACGACGACGATTTGCCAGCCCGCATTCCGCCACCTATTCGCAATTATGGTGCCATATTTCGCAATTAATTGCTATAAATTGCACTCCAAGTCACCCGTGGTGGCGACGCCATTCCCTCAAACACAAGGAACACCATGAGCGAAACACTCATCCTCCCGCAAAACTACACAGCCATACTCGATCGAAAGCGCACCCAACAGGCGATCAAATTCCTCAAAGACTCTTTCGAACGCGAACTCGCCAAAGCCCTACACCTCGACCGCGTCAGCGCCCCCCTCTTCGTCCACCCCAACTCGGGTCTCAACGACAACCTCAACGGCGTCGAACGCCCCGTCCAATTCGACGTCGCCAACAGCGACGAAACGCTCGAAATCGTCCACTCACTCGCCAAATGGAAGCGACAAGCACTCGCAGAATACGGCTACACCGCCGGAGAGGGCATCTACACCGACATGAACGCCATCCGCCGCGACGAAACTCCCGACAATCTCCACTCCATCTACGTCGATCAATGGGACTGGGAACGCGTCATTTCCCCCACCGAACGCACCACCGAAACGCTACACACCATCGTCCAACGCATCTGGTCGTCGATCAAATCCGTCGAATGGCTCCTCTGTAACCGCTTCCCCGAAATCAAACCCGAACTCCCCAACGAAATCGCCTTCATCACATCGCAAGAACTCCTCGACCGCTACCCCACACTCGCACCGAAACAGCGCGAAAACGCCATCGCTCGCGAAAAAGGCGCCATCTTCATCGCACAAATCGGCAAAACGCTCTCCGACGGCACAAAACACGACGGTCGCGCCCCCGACTACGACGACTGGGAACTCAACGGCGACATACTCGTCTGGTACGCCCCACTCCAATGCGCCATCGAACTCTCGAGCATGGGCATCCGCGTCGACCCGACAACGCTCATGCGCCAACTCCAAGCCGCCCACTGCACCGAACGCGCCCGCCTCCCCTTCCACCGAAAACTACGCGACGACCAACTCCCACAAACCATCGGCGGCGGCATCGGCCAATCACGCCTCTGCCTCGTACTCCTCAAAAAAGCCCACATCGGCGAAGTCCAAGCCAGCTTCTGGCCCGAATCGATGCGCAAAACGTGCAAAAATGCAGGCATCCACCTACTCTAACCCGCCACACGCGCCGCATTCGCCTTGCCTACAAGCCCCCCAGCCCTCGCAACCGCGACGATGATTTATTTTTGTCGCGCTATTGCCCTTGGCAATACGCGCTCTTGTGCTCGCGCCTTGCCGCTGGGGCGGCAAAGCGCTACGCGTTTCGCCCTATTTCGCTACGCTCAATACGGGCTCTTGTCGCGCTATTGCCTTTGGCAATACGCGCTTTTATCGCCCTATCTCGCCCGTTGGGCTCAATACGGGCTCTTGTCGCGCTATTTCGCTGCGCTCAATACGCGCTCTCTTTTTTTTGCCAGTTTGCACATCTACTGCGTCAGCGTCGCCCCGCTGGCGGCGGGAACGTACCTTAGTACGACCCCTTGCCCTCGGGCTAGCTTCCTTGTATCTGCATCAAACCGACAAAAAATCGGTTTTGTAGCCCTATTTCACAGCCCAACCGCGTCCGACGCAAGCATTCGCAACTCGGTCGATGGCGATCATATAGGCAGCATCGCGCATATAAACGCCTTTGTCTTTGGCCATTTCGCAAACTTTGCGGAACGCCGATGCCATTTTCATATCGAGTTTTTCGAGGACTTCTTCTTTTTCCCAGAAGTAATTCATGTTGCACTGGACCTGCTCGAAATACGAACACGTCACGCCGCCGGCATTGCACAAGAAATCGGGAATGACGAAGATGTCGCGTTTTTGAATCTCGACATCCGCCTCGGGCGTCGTCGGACCATTCGCTCCCTCGGCAATGACTTTGACATGCGACGAAATCTTCGACACATTGTCGCCATTGATCTGATTTTCGAGCGCCGCTGGAATCAAAATGTCGACGTCTTGCTCGATCCAAGCATCGCCATCGAGAACTTCATAACCGAGCTCTCGCGCCTTTTCGCGATCGATCGAACCGAATCTGTCCGAAATCCCCTTCAATTCTACGATATCGACGCCACTGGCTCGCTTAAACGCATGCGACTGCTTATCGGTGTTGTCCCAACACGAAACGCAAATGATCTTGCCGCCCAATTTCGTATAGCGTTCGCACGCATAATACGCCACATTGCCAAAACCTTGAATCGATGCCGTCGTCTTCGCAATGTCGATGCCAAGCATCTTGAGCGCTTCGTGCAACGTACAAATGACGCCATAACCCGTAGCCTCGGTGCGACCTAGCGATCCGCCGCTCCCGACGGGTTTGCCCGTAATAAACCCCGGATACCGCCCATGATGAAGCGTTTCGTATTCATCGAGCATCCAAAGCATGTGTTGGCCATTCGTCATCATATCGGGCGCTGGAACGTCTAAAAACGGTCCGACTTCGGTCGAAAGTGCTCGAACCCATGCACGGCAAAGGCGTTCTTGCTCCGTCATCGACAATTCATGCGGATCGCAATCGATACCACCTTTGCCACCGCCCAACGGGATATCGACGACAGAACACTTCCACGTCATCCACGTGGCCAATGCTCGTACCGTATCGACTGTTTCGCCTGGGAAAAACCGAATTCCGCCTTTGCAAGGCCCGCGACCGTCGTTGTGTTGCACGCGATAACCACGAAATACCCGCATCGAACCATCGTCCATCCGGATCGGTAAACTCACGACATACTCGCGCATCGGAACGCGAAGCAACGATCGAATGCTCTCGCTTAGACCCAACTTCTCAGCGACGCCATCAAACTGCTGCTGTGCCATTTCAAAGGGATTGAACGCCATATCCTTTCATCTCCTGTCCTTGCGATTTCAAACATTTTCTACACCACGCGAAAACCCATCATCGCGATTTGTTGTCCAGTCGCGTCCTTGTAACACCCCCACAATGGGTTTGACAATACCGTAATCGCTACCATTGACTTTTTTTTCGATTATCAAGCATACATCTATCCTAGCATTACCCACATAATCACACACAAAACCATATCACTTATACACACATATATATCACCACTTTCACCTACATCACCCCACAAACACTACGCCAGCATCAACACCGGTGAGACATGTGTTACATTCTGATAATTATAATTTACAAATCATACATTTCAATCAACAATACATAAGAAAACTATAATTCAAATCATATCCCCAATTATCAAGTCATACGCCCCTGCGCCTATCTTGCGTAGGGAAATGCTGAAAAATGGCGAGTGAAAACTCAATGGCCTAAGTCATACATTTGTCGATTTTCATTCCATTCGTATATACAGAACTAGGAAGAACAACACAGAAACTAATCATTCGGTGTAGAATATGACGAAAAACATATTTTTATGATGTTTATTCGAAATCCCTACAGGGGCTCATTTTGTGGTCGCATGCCGATTACCCATAGCGTTGCCCGGTCTTTCCCACAGCATTGCCGTGGCTACTCGCAGCGTTGCCCTACGGGATTTTTTAAGGAAACGAGATCAAACTTCCCAATCGCCAATTCCGTAGGCAGATGGCTATTCCCCATCGACAAATTTGTCACATCTGCCGTAGGCAGATGGCTATTCCCCATCGACATTTATGGAGAGGGGGGGCCGACAGGTCGGGGGTGAGGTCCCGTTTAGCCACGGCGTTGCCGTCTGCTACTCGCAGCATTGCCCTACGGGCTTTTGTGGATGGGTATCAATACGAAGCAAAAATACTTTTTTGTGCTTGGCTGGATGCAGATACAAGGAAGCAAGCTCGAATGTGCGTGGGGGCGTACACACGTACGTTCCCACCACATGAGTAGCGCAGCTGACGCAGTAGGTGCGCCAGCCAAGCACAAAAACAAAAAAAGCCGGTGACGATCTACTCTCCCACATAGCCTCCCATGCAGTACCATCGACGCAAAAGAGCTTGACTTCCGAGTTCGGG
>SFMP01000005.1 GCA_004554395.1 Myxococcales bacterium
AAAGGCGACGGGACTACCGCTCGACCAAGTTCAAAGCTTGCCACTACAATAGCGACGCTCGACGCGCTCTTTGCACTCGGTGAGGAAAGATAAAATGGACAGTTTTATGCAAGAAGTCTTTAGACGCGGGGAAATGAGTGGTGAAATGCGCGGTGAAATGCGCGGTGAAATGCGCGGTGAAATGCGCGGTGAAGAACGTGGGGAAAAACGGGGCGTAGAAAAAGGCGCACGAGATAAGGCTCTCGATATCGCTAAAAATATGCGTGCCATGAAGTTATCTGACGATATCGTCGCAAAGGCGACGGGACTATCGCTCGACCAAGTTCAAAGCTTGCCACTACAATAGCGACGTTCGACGCGTTCTTTGCACTCGATGGTTGAGCTAAGGGCGGCGTATTGGCCTTGCGCCAATAGCCGCCCAGCGTAGGCGTATTGCCCAACGGGCAATAGCCGGAGCCAGAGCCCGTATTGAGCCCGAGAGGGCGAAATAGGGCGTACAGGAGCCCGTATTGAGCCCGAGAGGGCGAAATAGGGCGTACAGGAGCCCGTATTGAGCCCGAGAGGGCGAAATAGGGCGTACAGGAGCCCGTATTGCCAGCCGGCAATAGGGCGACAAAACGCGACTCAAGAGCGAAAAAAAGCGGCCCACCAATACGGTTTCTTGCCAAGTTTGCGTTCGTCATGTATTTAACGCGCGTTTTTGCGAATCAACGCAATCATTTGAGTACAGTGGAGATTGACATGGTTGAGGAATTTTTGACGGAATTGAAATCGGGCTATGAACAAGCGGTTGTGTCATTGCGCCGCGAGGTGGCGAAGATCCGCACGGGGCGAGCGAATCCGAATATTTTGGAGGGTTTGCGGGTCGATTATTATGGCACGCCGACGCCCGTGATGCAGATTTCGGCGGTCAAAGTTGCCGATGCTCGCATGATCACGATTCAGCCCTATGAACGCACGATGATAAACGCCATTGAAAAGGCGATTTTGACGTCGGATTTGGGGCTCAATCCGTCGAATGATGGCACGATTATCCGTTTGCCCGTGCCGGCGCTCACCGGTGAACGACGCCGTGAGTTTACGAAACAGGTCAAGGAAATCGGCGAAAAGACGAAGATCGCCATCCGGAATCAGCGACGCGATATGAATGACATGCTCAAATCGACGCAGAAAGACGGCGATATCACCGAAGATGAGCTCAAGAAGGGGTTGACAAAAGTCCAGGAATTGACCGACGATGTGACGAAGAAGATCGACGAAATCGTCGCCGAAAAAGAAAAAGAAATCCTCGATATTTAGTTTCGTGTAGACATGAATAGGGAAGCAGAAGTTCTGGAGATGCCGCGCGGAGGCGAGAGCGATGCCGTGACGGCGCGCCGCATTGCGCAGGGTCGATCGGTCGTGGAGCGATATGCCGAGCGGCTCGATATTGCGACGGATCACCTCGATCCGCCTGCCGCCTCGGAAGTCTATTGCGCTTTGGGCGAGTTGCACGAAGGGCTCATCGAAAACGACAGTGCGCAAGTCGAATCGGATTACCGCAAGGCGCAGGAACTGTTCCCGCAGAGCCATATCGCCAATATGGGATTGCGGCGGCTCAGCCGCGTCGAGGGCGATTATGGCGCCGTTTTGGCGTCGCTAGAGTGCGAGTTGCAAGGGGCGACGCGCTCCGAAAACCGGCGCGCTCTGCAACTCGAGTTGGCGCGTACCTATCTGTATTGCGAATGCGATGCCGAAAAGACGATTGCCATTTTAGAGATGCTAGAGGGCGACGCGGGCGAGGCGTCGACGTATACATCGGAGACGGAGACGTTTGACCCAGAAGTCTTTCTGCTTTGGGAAGATGCGCTTTTGGCGACAGGTGCTTGGGATCGCTATGTGGGCAAGCTGCGCGAGGCGCTCAAACAGCAGTCCGAAACGGGCATGATGACGCAACATATCGAAGAGCGCTTGTGGCTTCTCTATCGGTATCTCATGCCCGATGCCCAGCAGGCGGCACTTTTGAGTCACCACCTCATGTGCCACCAACCGCTCGACGACGAACTCGTCGACGATGCCTTGATGCGGGCGGTCAACGAAGCGAGTAAGGATGAGCGCGTCGACATTTTGACGAAGGCCGTGGAGCGGTTGGTTGGATCGCCGCGAGCCGACTTCTATCGCGCATTATTAGCCGATGTCGCGGCTTTCGACTTCGACGACCCCGACCACGCCATCGACGTTTTGAGCGAATTGTCGTCGACGAGCGATTTGTTTTTGTTGCACCCGCTCATCGAGTTATTGAGCGACGGCGACCGCGTCGAAGATATGTTGAGCATCGTCGTGCGATGCCTCGAAAGCCTCGGATCGCCTCAGCAAAAAGCTGAACAGCTCTATGCAATTGCGTGCATCATGCGCGACGAAATCGAAAACGAAGACGCCGCATTCGACGTTTTGCGAGAAGCTATCGATACATATCCGTCCCATGCGCCAACCGTCGAAGCACTCGCAGAGATCTACACGCGACGTGCCGAATGGGAAAACTTGGCACAGCTCTACGAACTCGAATTGAGCTATGCCATTGAGCACCAGCTCCCCGAATACACGCCCGAACTCTTTGCCATTCGCCATGCGCGTTTGGCGCAAATCTACGAGCAATTGGGCTTCGCGCTCAACGCCTTTAACCATTATAAAGCCGTTTTGGCGATAAAACCCGACGACATTGCCGCGCTCAAGGGCGCCAGCCGCATGGCGCAGTGCGGTGGCAACTGGACCGAGCTATTACAACTCTATGCGACGGCCGAGGGGTGCACGCAAGATACGCGCGAACATAGCTATTTGCTCGAGCGCATTGCGCAAATCGCCGATGTCTATCTCAACGATGCCGATACGGCTTGTACCGCGCTCGAAGCGCTCCGCGCCATCGATCCCAACTTCTCTTCGTCGCTCGCCGCCCTAGCCAGACTCTACCTCAAGCTCGAAAAATGGGATGCCCTCATCGCCCTCACCGACGAAGAAATCGCCACGGTCAACGATTCCGAATACAAAGCGACGCTTTTGTGCAAAAATGGCGAAATCTCCGAACGCCATTTGTCGAATATTCCGCAGGCGATTTTGTATTACGAAAAAGCCCGCCAAGCGTCGAAAGCCAATCGGGAGGCGATGTTTGCCCTCGAATCGCTCTACACGCATCAAAAAGCCTGGGAAAAACTCGTCGATCTCTACAAAAGCGCCGTATCGCTCACGTCCGATGTCATGGTCAAAGGCGCGTATCTGCGCAAGATGGCCGATACTCTCGAAATCGAACTCGATAGCGAAGAAGAAGCCGTCGCCGTCTACGAAACGTGCCTGCAACTCAATTGCCGCGACTACATCGCGCGATCGTATCTATTGCGCTACTATCGGCGACTCGATAATTGGGAAGAATTCATCCGCATTCTCGACGTCGAATACGAAGCCGGTGGCACGATGGGCATGCCTTGGCTCACGCTGTATTGGAAATCGCGCGTCGAACTCTATCGCCTCAATCGAGAAGAAAACGCCCTCGAAACGCTAGCCCGTGCCGTCGAACTAAACCTCGACCACATCGGACTCATGCGCATGTGGCTCTTGCAAGCTCGTCGCCTCGGTCACGCCGACATTGCCAAGCAAAAGCTCGAATCGTGGTTGCCACAAATCAGCGATGAACAAGCTCGCATCGACGTCGAAATGGCCATCGCCGATCTCACGCTCGAAGAAACGCGCGATATGCGTTCACTCGAACATTTTATCGATCGCAAAGACATACTCACGCGATATAAGAGTTGTGGATCGCGCTTCGTATCGATGGCGCTCGTCGCCAACGATTCGGCGCACGGTCGCTGGCTCTCGCGCTTATCGCTAGCCCTCTTGCCGCGCCAAACGAAAGAAATGAAATTCCATGCGCTCTTGGCGTCTATCGTGCTCAACATGCCCGATGCCGTGCGAGATCAAGCCCACGACGTGTTGTGCGCCATCGGCGATGGCGCCATCGCACGCCGGCTCTGGTGCGCTCTGCCGCCCAATAAACGCCCCGATTTCAGACGACTCGATTTGGCTCTCCTCGACGATCCCTCGAGCCAAGCCCAAGATCTGCGCCGCTGGCGCGTCTTATCGCGACTGCTCAACGGAATCGTCGACGATCCGACCGACGATCTACTCCCCGATTGCCGCGACGAAGCCTTGTCGTATCGCCCCGATCTCGAACTCCTATCGGCGTATTTCGAAAAATTCGAGCAGTGGAATAAGCTCCTCGAAGTCCTCATGGTCCAAGAGAAAAACGCCTGCAACGAACAAGAATACATCCAAGTCATCTTGCAACGCGCCTGGGTCTTGGAAAAAGTCAAACAACACGAAAATGCCCTCGTCTGCGTTCGCCAAGCGTGCCGCGAAACGTCGTACGACGACGATTTGCGATTCAAACTCTATCAATACCTCGAACGGAGCGCCGATTGGGATTTCTTAGCCGAACAAATCCGACTCCACATCATCGAAGAAAAAGATCGGCAAATCCAGAGCGAACTCTGGCGACGCCTTGCCGATATCTATTCCAATGGCATGAACAATCTCGAGGAATCGCTCAAATGCCTCAATCAAGCCTATCAATGCGATAATTCTCAAGGCGATGTGCTTTGCCGCATTTCCGAGACCGCCGAAAAAATCGGCGAATTCGATATCGCACGCCGAGCGCTCGACGATTATATACGCTACCATGCCCCATCGCTCGACGAACAACTCAAACTCCAACCCAGGCTCCTCGAACTCCACTTCTACAAGCCCGGCGGCGACCCGCTCCGCATCATTGCGTATTTCGACGATTTGCTACAAAAATCGGTCGACGCTCGCGATTGCCGAATCTACCTCGCCAAAGCCCATGCGATGGCGGGCGATCCAGCGCGAGCCGCACAGCTCATTCTCAGCGTCGTCGACGCCAATATCGCCGACGAAGACCTCGACCTCTGGTGCCTCTTAGCCGACCTCTACCTCGACAAACTCGACGAACCCAAACAAGGTGAAGAACTCCTCTGGAAACTCTTCCAAATGTTCCCCGAACGCGAATCGATATTTACGCGCCTCAATGCGCTCTATACGACGCCCGCCGAACGAAAACTCTTCGTCGCCAACCTCGAACAAAGCGTCAATCAGAGCGATGCCATTCGCTCAAATCACGCCCTCGTGCGCAAATATCTCGGTTTCTGCGCCAATATCTTAGGGCAAGAACTCGGCATTTGGAAAGAAGCCCAAGACCTATTCACGCGTGCGCTCGAAGTCTCGAGCGAGCCCTCGGCCGACCTCGTCAAAAACCGCGCCTACGCCCGTTGCCGAGTCCCCGGCGAAGCCCGTTGCGCCTACGAAGAATTCTGCCAACTCCTCACCGACGATCCCTTCCAAGTCGACATCTATCGCGCCGCTTTCGACATCTGCAAACGAAACCGCGCCACCGACCGCGAACGCATCCTCAAACAACTCGCACAAGTCTTCATCCCCGACGCCGGACTCCACCTCGACGCCACTTCGTTGCGCCCAAAAATGATGGATTCCCGCCCACTCAGCGACGAAGTCTTGCTCAAACACCTCTCGCCACGCCCCCTCCAAACCGCCCAAATCATGCTCCACGAGGCCATGCCCATCTTGTCGCGCGCCCTGCGCGACGACGTGCCCCGCAAGACAAACCTCGGCGGCGACAAAGTCAAAGACCCAAAAATCACAGGCCTCTTCGACATGTGCGCACAAGCCTTCGGCATCCACGGCATCAAAGGCTTCCTAGGCCACGACACGAGCCCCATCCCCACCGTCCTCGACGATCCACCCGCCTACTGGATTTATGCCGACACATGGGCGACGCTCCCACAAGAGCTCCAACGACACTGGGCGGGCTACGCCTGCGGCATGCTCTGGACCGGCATTTCGCGACTACTCTACTCCGATCCGCAAAAAATCTGGCGCTGCCTCGACGGCATCTACTACCTCGCCACCGGCAACGGCATCGTCGTGCGCGACGCCTACACAAAAGAAGCCGCCGAACGCATCGACACCATCTTCGAACGCGGCACGCGAAAAGCCGTCGCCACCATGATCGACGAAATCGGCACAGAAAACATCCCCATCACCGCCGCTCCACTATGGCTCGACGGCATCTGGGCTACCGCCGACCGCGCAGGCCTACTCTTCTCGGGCAGCCTCGGCGCCTCTCTCCCCGCCATCCTACTCGCCGAAGGCTGGAACCCCGAAAACACCGACCAAGACTACCTCGCCGCCCGCTACAAACATTCCAAACGCCTCACACCACTCGTCAAATTCGCACTCTCCGATGACTACCTCGCTTTGCGTTTCCACGCCGGACTCGCCATGAAACCGAGCATTATCAACGGTTAGCGCTCTCTTTTGATGGCGCGGCTATTGCCCTGCGGGCAATACGCCTTCGCCGTTGCGCTATTGGCTTTGCCAATACGCGCAACATACCTTCGGTGCGCTCGGCTATTGCCCTGCGGGCAATACGCCTTCGCCGTTGCGCTATTGGCTTTGCCAATACGCGCAACTTGCGCGGCTATGTGCTCACTGCGTTGCGCGCATACACCGCGCTTTTCGGGATCGCAGTCCATCCCCCACTCGCATCTTTTTCACATCTGCCGTAGGCAGATGTCCATTCCCCCTCGCATCTTTTTCACATCTGCCGTAGGCAGATGTCCATTCCCCCTCACATCTTTTTCACATCTGCCGTAGGCAGATGTCCATTCCCCCTCGCCATGCATAAAACGCCCGCACCGCGGGCGTCACTTTCCCCTCGCCATGCATAAAACGCCCGCACCGCGGGCGTCACTTTCCCATCGCCATGCATAAAACGCCCGCACCGCGGGCGTCACTTTCCCCTCGCCATGCATAAAACGCCCGCACCGCGGGCGTCACTTTCCCCTCGCCATGCATAAAA
>SFMP01000006.1 GCA_004554395.1 Myxococcales bacterium
CCGGTGATAATAGCGAAGAGGCCATACCCGATCCCATCCCGAACTCGGAAGTCAAGCTCTTTTGCGTCGATGGTACTGCATGGGAGGCTATGTGGGAGAGTAGATAATCGCCGGCTTTTTTTTTGCCATTTTGCGCGTCTTCTGCGTTGGCGTCGCCATTCAGGCGGCGGGAACGTACGGGGGTACGCCCCCTTGCCCCCCCCCTCAATCCCCCATATATAGGCGCGCGTAATCCGTCGGAAACCACGTCGTAGCCGTATTGCTTCGAAATACCGATGTCATGATTTCGGGTATCGGCGCATGCCAGCGATAATCGCGCCCTTGCCAACGAAGACCCAGGCTCGCGGCGTGTAAGAGATGCCTTACTGGGGCAAACTGCGGTGTCGGCTCGCCGTCGAGGAAATCTTTGTAAAATGATTCCCCAAAAAAGTAGAGCTTATCGCCGACGATAGGCGTGCCGTTCATGGCGAGGTGGACTCGGATTTGATGTTGTCGCCCTGTATCGATTTTGACGCGAAGCCACGCTAAATCGTCGTGGATATCGGTGCATTCGATGTGCGTGAGCGCATTGAGCGACCCAGGCCCCATCGTAATGCGCGGCAAGACGATGCCGGCAAAGCCGAGCGGAATATCGATATCGATCCGAGAACCCGGATAAAAATTGCCGCGCGGGTTGATGCAAACGGCTTCGTACTCTTTTTCGACGTCGTGTGATAGAAATAGCGCTCCCAGTTCTCCGACGACGTCGGCATTCTTGGCGACGAGCAAAACTCCCGATGTATCTTTATCGAGCCGGTGCACGACGTATGGCTGTGCCTTGAGCTGCGTCTCGATATATCGCGTCACCGTATTGTGATAGATATTGGCCGTCGGATGCACCGCCATCCCCGCGGGCTTGTCGAATACCCAAAAATCTTCGGTTTCGTCGAGCAATACGAGTGCGTCGTACATCGGAACATCGCCCGATAAACGTTGCGTTATCGATATCTTATCGCCGACGTGGACTTTCATCGATGGCTTGAGATTCCGAAATGGCTCGATGCCTACAGATCCGCTCTTGATGCAGGCATTCGCTTGCGAACGCGACATGCGACCGATTCGAATCGCCAAAAACTCATCGAGTCGAATCCCCTCTTCGTTGATGCGTACTTCGAATTCCCTGATGCGCTGTGTTTCCGTCGTCATTAAACTTTGCCTTCTCTCTCAATGTGCCTATCATCGCCAAATGGTGGCGGTTTTGTAGATGAAAAAACGCAATCATTCACTCATCGATTACGCGAAAGGAGATAAAATATGAAAAACGCAATCGTCGTCGGTGCAGGTCCTGCTGGTGTTTCGGCAGCCATCTATCTCGTTCGAGGTGGCGTCGCCGTCACGCTCATTTACCGCGATAAAGGGGCTCTTGGAAAGACCGAACACATCGAAAACTACTACGGATTCCCCGATATCATTTCGGGCGTCGATCTCTTCGAACGCGGCCTAGCCCAAGCCAAAAATTTGGGCGTCGAAATCGTCAACGACGAAGTCGTTGGCGTCGGGTATACCGAAAAACTCGCCGTTATGACGAAAGAAAAAACATACGAAGGCGATGTCGTCGTCTTGGCAACAGGGGCGGCGCGAATCGCCCCAAAAATCAAGGGGCTCAAAGAATTCGAAGGCTGTGGCGTGAGCTATTGCGCCGTTTGCGATGCCTTTTTCTATCGCGGAAAAGACGTCATCGTCGTCGGCAATGGCGAGTATGCCCTCCACGAAGCGAAAGAACTCGCCGTCGGTTCTCGGTCGGTCACGATCGTCACGATGGGCAAAGAACCCGAGTTCGAAGTGCCCAAAGATGGCAATATCGTCGTCGATAAGCGGAAACTCGTCGCCATCACAGGCGCCGAATCGGTCGAATCGGTCGAATTCGACGACCAATCGACGATGCCCATCAGCGGCGTTTTCTTAGCCGTCGGCATTGCAGGGAGCGCCGATTTCGCCAAAAAAGTCGGCGCCGAAACGAATGGCGTGCGCATCGTCGTCGACGACGATTGCGCAACGACGATCCCCGGGCTCTATGCATGCGGCGATTGCGTCGGCGGCGTGCTCCAAATCGCCAAAGCCGTCTGCGACGGCGCCAAAGCCGGTTTGCACGCCGTCAAATACCTGCGAAATTCGTAGTTTTAACACTACGGCGATTGTGTCGTGCGGCGTCGTTCCAAATCGAACAAAAAGCGCCCACGACGGCGAATTATTTGCGCAATTCGCCGTTGGCGTCTAAGACGTGTCAGAAGAGCAATTATGTGCTAATCTCGCTTGCCTTGCGCGGCAGGTGGCCATTGCGCAAGCTTTATCTCTAAGGAATACACTCGACGGACGCTCTCTATGCACGATTTCCTACGCAACGAATGGAAGACGATTCTCATCGTCACGATCTTTTGTGCCATCATCTATGGCTGGTTCTACGTTCAAGACCGCGAAAAAAAAGCCGAAGCACAAAAACCCTACGCGTACACGTGTTTCCGCCCCGGCAGATCGCTCGCTCAATACGCCCTCGGAACCCAAAAATCCGACGTCGAACTCGCGGCATTTGCCCCCAGCCCATCGCAAGCAAGCGATTTCGGCGTCGAATCGTGGACCTCGTCAAAAGGCGATATCGTCCTCAATTTCCGGCGCGATAAACTCGCTACGATCGAGTTCTTCCCATCTCTCTACGACGATGAAACGGGCGCATGCCAGCGCGACATCGATGAATTTCTCAAGTCTTACTCTCCCATCGCGCAGTCCATCCCCGTCGAAAACCGCACCAATACAGCTTATTACGGTGCCGTCTATATCGAGCGACGCAAACAAGACGCTCCCGACGCCCCGACAGCCGACCCACCAAGCCGCACCCAACCCAATAGTTGGCTCATCACGCGCGCTCGCTGAGGTCGCCACATTACACAAATCCGCGCACAATACGTGCGCCACATAAGCTGCAACGCGCAGCTTAGGAGGTTCTATGATCGATTTGCTCTCCAGTCTCGGTCTCATCACCTGGGACATGGACCCCGTTCTCCTTCGCATCGGCGATATTCAATTGCGATATTACGGCGTCTTCTTCGCCCTCGCACTTGCCGTCGGCTACTATACGTTACGATGGCGCTACAAAGACGAGCGCGAAGACCCCGAAAGCGCCACAAACCTCACCTACGCACTCATCGCCGCCGTCGTCATCGGCGCGCGACTCGTCCATTGCCTCTTCTACGAGCCACAACGCTACCTCAGCAACCCCGTCGAAATCCTCTACTTCTGGAAGGGCGGACTCGCTAGCCACGGCGCCGCCGCCGGCATGATGCTCGTCTGCATCGCATACGACCGTTTTTGGCGACACATGCCACTGCGCGTCACACTCGACCGACTCGCCTTTTGCATCCCATTCGCTATGATTTGCGTCCGACTCGGCAACTTCTTTAACTCCGAAATCGTCGGCGCTCCATGCGACCCCAACTCCCCACTAGCCTTCATATTCACCCGCTACGACGGCATCCCGCGCTACCCCTCCCAACTCTTCGAAGTCGGCATGGGCATCATCGCCGGCGCCGTCATGTTCGGCATGTACTTCTATTACAAAAAGCGCAACAAACCACGCCCGCTCGGACTCTCGACATCCCTCATCCTCGTGCTCTACTTCGGCATGCGCTTCTGCGTCGAATTCTTCAAAGAATACCAAGTCGAAGCCAACGTCGGCGGCCTACGCGAAGGCCAAATCCTAAGCATCCCCTTCTTCATCATCGGACTCGTCGGCGTCGCCATCAGCCTCTGGGGCCCCTGGAAGAAACAAAACGTCCTCCAGTTCAACACCGCCTACCAAATCCCCGAAACACCAGCCACTCCCGCCGCCACAGAATCTAAGCCATCCGACACAACCAGCGATTCCAGCGACTCTGCCACCGATTCCAAGGCCAGCGATACAGCCAGCGAATCCAGCGACACAGCCAGCGAATCCAAGGCCAGCGACACAACCAGCGAATCCACCGAAACTGTCGATTCTAAAACATCCAACGCCGAGGCGTAAATCACCGCGGTCGAAGCCGCTTGTTTTGTCACGCCGCCTATGCCTTTGGCATACGGCGTCGGCTTCGCCCTATTGCCTGCGGCAATACGGGCTCTGGAATCGCCCTAGTTCGCCCGGCTGGGCTCACTACGGGCTCTGGCTACGCTATTGCCCCTAGGGGGGCAATACGCTACGCTTTGGCGGCTATGTGCTCGTTTCACTGCGCGCATACGCCGCCATTTCCTGGGGTTGCGTGCTTCGCGCTTACCTCAGGCTGTGTTCTTGCGCCCTTTCAGGGCGCTCATTTATCCTATTGACTAAGCTCAAGAATCATAGTCCAAGCCTATGCTTCTTATGTGTAAACGCAAATAGTCTAAACGTGATGTCGTGCAACCATTTATGATGAACACGGCAATTCTTGAGGTCTTAAAACACTCAGTTTTACCGGTGTCATGTGGCGGTCTTAATTCTCCAACTCGCCATTGCGTCCGTAATGCGCTATAGTGGTGCCATTGTTGGTAGACGGTGCTCGCCAGCCTACCACGATGACCGAGGAGGCTAGAATGGGTGGATTTCTCAATCTAGGTAATGGTAGTATTAGGCGGATTATCTGTGTGTGCGTGAACCGAGCGCGACGATGTGTCAAGACCATTGTCGCACAGACGATTCGAGCTTATTACGATAATTCGTGCGGCTTGCACGAATTGTTTGCGCCATGCGAAAAGCATATCAATAAATACGGCATGAAAAGGCACACGATTGCATGAACGAGAGGTTTGAGTGGAATGTTGAATTATATGAGAACATTCTATATCCACTGTGAGCCACATTCTTATAATGATATGTTCGCTTCTGTGATTGAGAATGGCGCTTTTATATGGACTCTGTCAGAGGATATTTATCTCTTTTGGGGATTCATTATCATATTTATTGTAATATTTTGGAGGATTGGAAAGAAAGATAAAAAGAAAGATGATGTCAAGTCACAAAGTGATTCAGATATGGCTTGCATATTTGACGAAGTTGATGCCATTGAACCCGAGTATGATGAGAATATAGATTCATCTGAATTGAGCTCTGATATTGATTTTAATAATGCATTTAACGATTTTGACCTTATACAAGATGTAAAACATGCTATCACAAGCGAGCAGTTATGTTGTAATGATTCAGCTACCGTAGAGGAAGATGACCCCATCGTTTTCGACATAGATTGTTTAAATACTAAAGAAAAAAGAGATGATGTATATATTCAGCCATCATCGCCACCTCTTTTATCATCTAGTCGTCGCAGTATTTCGAATGCTCGAACTGTAACACGCCATGAACAGCCACAATCGGCTGCGCCCAAGGCAGAGCCGAAGACCGACCCAGTGCCAGCAAAGCGCCCCGTAGCGCAATCGGCTACGCCCAAGGCAGAGCCGAAGACCGACCCA
>SFMP01000061.1 GCA_004554395.1 Myxococcales bacterium
CCATGCCGTTTATCGATTTTGGTGTCAAGGCGATGGGTTTTGGTGTCAAGGCGATGGGTTTTGGTGTCAAGGCGATGGGTTTTGGTGTCAAGGCGATGGGTTTTGGTGTCAAGGCGATGGGTGTTCTCGTAGCCACGTCGTTTATCGGTTTTGGTGCGACGATTTGCGGATGTGTTTTTGCCCGAAAAGCCTGCAATAATCGGTCAATCATTGTCGACAATATGGTGAATTCTCCTTTTTGCCGTTCATTTGGCACTTAAGATTGTCTAGACTGGCGTTTGGGTGTATGGGCAACGCGTTGCGTTGCGACGTCGATTTTTTACCCCATTTTTACGTCGGCAAAATATTTTTTTATGTTCAAATTGCCATTACCGAATCCGTCGAAGGTCTTTTATCCGTCAAAGGGAGCCGAGACAGGGCTCGATCAAAAGAATCTCCAATCGAAGCGTCCGTATTTGTGCACGAATCACCCGCATAAAGAGGCGTTTTGTATGTGTGCTAAATGTGGCTTGATGTTGTGTGAAGACTGTAGTTTCGTCGTTGGAACGCGTCGTTACTGCGAATCGTGTCTTTTGTCCGACAACAACCTCATCCAAGACTTCCAATACATGATTAGCCGGCAGTTGCAGATCGGCAAAGTGGCGACGGTCGTCGATTACGATGGTCCGCAGAAGTGGTCTGAGGTTCCCTCGGCGTTGCTCAACATGCT
Source organism: Myxococcales bacterium (assembly GCA_004554395.1). Taxonomy (GTDB): domain Bacteria; phylum Myxococcota_A; class Bradymonadia; order UBA4248; family UBA4248; genus UBA4248. The sequence continues at coordinate 710 of SFMP01000061.1, forward strand.
CAAAGATAGCGATATCTTTTTTCGAGGTGCTTATAAGACGCCGTATTGGATTACGTTCCCAGTGGCTTTTTTGGCGCTTCTTCCCAATGCATTCATCACCTACGTCGTCAAACTCGACGATATCGTCGTGCGCTATGCGTCCGAATATCAGGCGACGCAAAACGCCGATGTCGAACGCGTGCTTGAGAATTTGCAGATGTTGCAATCGATGCAAGCCGAGAATCCTGCGGTGATGTATGCGGCGGCGGTATTTGCGCCGCTGTTCCAAATCCTCGTTCTCGATGCGTGTCTTTTTGCGGCGTTGCGCATATTTACGCGCAAGCGCCTGTCGTGGTCGCAAGCGAGTGCACTCGTCAATTTTAGCATCATTCCGTTTGGTTTAGCGGCATTTGCGACGTGGTTTAACGCGCCCTTCGTCTATTATGTGGCGCTCGGCTTGATGATCATCAACATATCGACGGCGGTTCGTTCGGCGACGAATTGCACGTTTATGCAAGGTCTTGGCGTGATGTTGTCGTTTGTCTTCGTCGTGACATTGGCAGGCGTCGTCTACGTGTTCGTATAGGAAAATTCATCGATGAGATTTCGCAAAGAAATAAAAATAGGCGTATGCACGTTTAAAAAGGCATGTTAAACTACGTGACGTTTTCTAGCGCTTGCGCGCAATCCTATCTCAAAACGCGTTCCTGGAGGTACTTCATGCGTACGAAAGAAGATGTAGAGCAGTATTTGATAGATCTTGACACGGACTATGAAGTCGTCGACGAGGGTTTATATCGCCTCATCGATGACGTCCAAGATGTCGAAGATATTTTCGTTCACGTAACGGGACCGTTGGTCATCTTTAGCGTTCGTTTGATGAAGGTTCCTACCCATAACATCGAAGCATTTTATCGCAAATTGCTCGAGCTCAATGCGACGGCACTCGTGGCTGGCGCTTATGGTATCGATGGCAACGACGTCATGATCACCGACACGCTTCAGCTCGAAAACTTGGACTACAACGAGTTTTTGGCTTCGATCGAATCGCTCGCCATGGCGATCAACGAGCATTATCCGATGCTCAAGAAGATGACCGCTCAATAGCGATAGCGGGCAAATGCGCCCGAAAAATATACGATGGGAATTTAAGAGTATCCGACGATTGAGGAGGTAAGAGTTATGGGTATATTTTCACGAATTTCGACGCTTTTTAAAGCCGAAGCGAATGCCGCTATCGACAAGATGGAAGATCCTGAGAAGGTATTAAATCAGACGATCCGCGACATGCAAGAGCAACTCAATTCGGCAAAGACGCAAGTTGCCGAGAGCATTGCATACGAAAAACGTCTCAAAATTCAATACGATAAAGCCGTAGAACGCGCCAAAGAATGGGAAGGCAAGGCGATGCAGGCTGTCAATGCCGGTCGCGACGACCTCGCGGTCGAAGCGCTCAGCCGCAAAGAAGAGGCCGAAAAAGAAGCCGCCCAATTCCGCGTCCAATGGGAAGCCCAAAAGAAGGGTTGCGATCAAATCAAAGAAAAACTCAAAGCGATGAACAACAAGATCGAAGAAGCGAAACGCAAAAAATCGCTTCTCGTGGCCCAGGCCAAACGTGCTGAAGCGAGCAAGACGATTCACAAAACGCTCGCAGGTATGGACGAAGGCGCCGCATTCTCGACGTTCGATCGCATGGCAGAAAAAGTCGAAACGCTCGAAGCCGAGGCGCAAGCGAGCGAAGATTTGGCGATGGATTTCTCGACGGGCGACACGCTCGACAAGCAAATCAGCGAGCTCAAACCTGCAGTCAACAGCGATGCCCTCGCCGCTTTGAAAGCAAAAATGGGCAAAGCGCCTGCGCAAACGGGCTCGTACGATACGCAATACAACAATGCTGGCGGTGCAACGACGATGCAAAACGCCACGAGCTGGGATGACCTATAAGATCTTCGCGGCTACGCATTGAATTGTAAGCCGGCAGTTCGTTGCCGGCTTTTTTCTTCTATAGACGATACGAAGTGGGGCGGTTTTGTCGTATCGCCAACACCCATGCGGAGGAAGTGTGGAACGATCTATTGCCGAATTAAGTAGTACGATTCGCCAATCGGCGTGCGTCGTGCCGAGTCTGAAATCCGAAATCGGTCGCATCGTCGTCGGGCAAGAACACATGGTCGATGCGGCGATTATCGCCCTCATCACGGGCGGGCATATCCTCTTAGAAGGCGTGCCTGGGCTCGCCAAAACGCTGCTTTGCAATACGCTCGCTCGCGTCGTCGATTGCCAGTTCCGACGCATTCAGTTCACCCCCGATCTCTTGCCCGCCGACCTCATCGGATCGCTCGCCTATCGACAAGATAACGGTTCGTTCTACGCCAAAAAAGGGCCTATCTTCGCCAACCTCATCCTCGCCGACGAAATCAACCGTGCGCCAGCCAAAGTCCAATCGGCTTTGCTCGAGGCGATGCAAGAAAAACAGGTGACTATCGGCGATACAACGTATCCGCTACCGCGCCCATTTCTCGTCGTGGCAACGCAAAACCCCATCGATCAAGAGGGAACTTACCCCTTGCCCGAGGCGCAGATCGACCGATTCATGCTCAAAGTCGTCGTCGATTATCCCAATATCGACGAAGAAAAGCGAATGCTCGCTCGGATGATTTCGCCCCAACACCCGACGGCCAATAGCGTCATCTCGGCGGCAAATGTCCTCACCATGGCGTCGAATGTCGAGCGCATCTATGCCGATGAACGCGTCCAAGATTACATCGTCAATATCGTGCAAGCGACGCGACACCCAGAAAAATACGGCCTGCCCAAAGTTTCGCGATGTATTTTGCGCGGCGCTAGCCCACGAGCCACGATTTCGCTCGCCAATGCCGCACGCGCTATCGCTTTCATGAACATGCGAGCTTTCGTCTTGCCCGACGACGTCCAAAAAGTTGCCACCGACGTCTTGCGTCACCGCATCGCACTCACCTACGAGGCCGAAGCCGACGGCATCCGTTCGGTCGACATCATCGAAGCCATATTGAGCAAAGTCGAAGTTCCCTAGGGCTCCACACTGGCGTCGCATTAAAATGGACAAATATGCGGCGCCATTTTTTGATACGCCTTTGGTCCAATGCCTTTGACGCGCACGATGCTCGAGGGCTTCCGAAATGGGCGCTTCGTACGCGTCGCAATAATCGCTTCGGCGCGCGTTTTCCCGATCCCCGGCAAGCGCGTCAGTGCCTCGGCATCGGCTACATTGATGTCGATACATGCCTCGGCGTTTTCGTGCGCTTGCCCGATGGATTCATCATCTCGATTTGGACGCTTCGGCGCGATTGCCATGGCGACGATGCGTTTTTCTTTAGCCGAATTCGCCGATTGGCGTTTGGGTTTGGGGCTTGGTTTTTCTACGGCTAGCGCCGTTTCTTCGCGCTCGACTATGGCGCTTGCCCGATCGTCTTGTGCGATGTGCCAAGATCCCGTGCCGTCGTACCCGTCGCCTCGATGCGTCCAAAAACACGCTTGTGGGAGCGCGGCTGTCGCCGGTATCTTTTGCATCGGTAGATCGCACAAACACGACGATTCATAGGGCACTGTGCCGTCTGAATAGCACCCGCAAACCCCAATGCCCAATGCAATGCAAAATGCCTTTCCATACTGAAGCCACAAGTTCGCCATCATTGCCTCCGTCTTTCGAGTCGTCGAAATGCAGTGCTGCGCACCGCCCTCATTCCAATAATGGCGAGAAAAAAAAAATGTGACGTTTTATTTTCAGTTTTTTTTCAATTCATCGATATGACGCGCCCCAGTGCTGCGCCAGATGAGACGCGATGTTTCGATGAATTGCGAGAGCCAATGCGTGAGCCCCGATCGCCCCGTATCGGTATAGGTGCGCAATATCGGTTGGGCGATGGCGACGGCATCGGCGCCAATGGCTAGGGCTTTGATGGCATCGAGAGGCGTTTCGATACCGCCCGAGGCGATGACGTAGCGCGTGGGCAGGGCTTGGCGCACGGCGCGTATGCAGTCGGGCGTATGATAGCCGACGTCTTTGAGCGCCTCGATGCATTCTTTGGGCAATGGAGGATTGTGCCGAAGCGCCTCGACCAATACCCACGACGTTCCACCGCGCCCAGCCGTTTCTATGCCAGCGATGGGGAGCTCTGCGAGTCGCTTGGCGCAGGCTCCACCAATGCCCGATCCGACTTCTTTGACGAAGACGGGGAGCGAAAAATGGCGACAAAACGACTCGAGGACGGCAAACCCATTGCCGCTTTTGCGATTGCCACCGTGTTGAATCGCTTCTTGGAGATAATTGAGATGGACGAAGATTCCCTTTGTTCCGAGTGCTAAACAAGCTTCTTCGATAGCTTGGGGCGAATACGTCGTCAATTCGGCTATGCCGATATTGGCAAATGCGATTCCGCCTAAATCGGCACCATAAGTCGATCGGCAAGTATTATCGGCGAGGTAGGCGCGAATCGAACCGAGGCAAAGGGCGATCCCGAGTTCGCGCGTGAGTGCTCGCAAATCGGTATTGATTTGCGTCGAATACGGCGATCCGCCCGTCATCGCGCCGATCATGAGGGGGAATGAGAGCTCATGACCTGCCATCGATGTATGCGTATCGAGCGCCGAATCCGAGACTTCGAAAAGAGCATCGTAGGGTAGGGTAATCGCTTCGAAGCCGGCATCGTGCGTGCGAACGGCTTCGTTTAGGGCTAGATCGAGATGCTCGCGCTTGCGCGCGGCAATATCGTCTTGGGGTATATGAGGCATGAGAGCAAATCCTATGGACTACCAGCGAGCGATCTTGCCACCGTCGCAATACGTGCCCGTGGCGAATTTCCAAGGGCTATCGCCGCATGTGCATTTGCCGTCGCGACATGTGCCGCCCTGACCGCATTTCCCTTTGCCACATTGGCATCCTTCCGACTTTCCACACGTGATTTTGCCATCTTCGCAACCGTATTCGGCGGCATTGAGATCGAAGACCTCATCGCCACACATGCATTTGCCATTGATGCACGTCGTCTTCGCGCCGCATTTGTTCGGAACGCCACCGCATTCGCAACCTTGTTGATTGGTCAGGCTTCCGGCATAGCATTGCCACGTGTCGCCGATGCAACGCCAGCTCTGCGGCGATTTGGCCACTTCATCGGTCGGCTTTTTGCCCCGACAAGTGCATGTGTTGCCGCCGACGCAATGCGTGCCAACCGAGCAAACAGTCGATCCGCAGTCGCAAGAATCGAAACCGCCCGTGCCAATGCATTTGAATTGCCCGTCTTCGCAGACATACAAATCGGTCGAAAACGCATAGCGTTCGCTACCGCAAGTGCAAAAGCCATCGTCGCAACGGCTATTTCGTCCGCAAGTTATCTTGCCACAAGCACACGAGTCTTCTTCGCACAATATGCCTTTGGGCTCGGTGGGGGCAACGTCGGCTTGCGCCGAATCGCTTGTTTTGGCGCTCTCGGTGCTCGGTGATGGTGCATTGGCAGAATCGGTCAATGCACTGTTTTGGGCATTTAAGTCGTTTTGCGTCGCCTTTGGGCTACATGCACATAATCCGAACGATAACCCTACAACGGCGACAATCGATAGCGAACGATAATACATGGCGAACTCCTTTTGTTCGTAGTTGTCGAAATCGCTCGCATTATATCTGCAATGCGCTTGCATTCGTAGAAAAATGCGCACGCCGCGTTTAAATGACGAAATCGGGCATGTTTTGGATATTTGCCAGATCGGTGATCTTGATGTTGTCGAAGTAATCGTTTGTCATCTTGAAGTAATCGCGCCACATGCGCAGCGTTTTGCAATGCGCTGCGCGTTTGCAAGGAGGAGCGTCGGGCATGAGACACGACACGGGAGCCAAATCGCCCTCGGTGAGCCGCAAAATATCGCCTACCGAATAGTCGGCCGGATCTTTGAGCAATCGATATCCACCTCGCTTTCCATGCATACATATCACGTAGCCCGCCTTCGAGAGCAGAGGCATGATCTTTTCGATGTATTTGAGCGAGATTTCTTGCCGCGCGGCGACTTCTTTGAGCGGGATAAACTCTCCCGTGTTGTGTTCGGCTAGGTCGATTAAGACGCGAAGCGCATAGCGTCCGCGCGTAGATATCATCATGTCTTTTCCCCTCTGCAGTTCTCGGCAATCGTTTCGTCTTCTAATCCGCAAAAAGTGGCGTCGATAAATATCGATCGCCCGTATCGGGTAAGAGGACGACTATCGTTTTGCCTGCGTTTTCGGGGCGTTTGGCGAGTTCAATCGCTGCCCAAAGCGCGGCCCCCGACGATATGCCGACGAGTACGCCTTCTTTTTTGCCCATGAGTTTGCCCGTGGCAAAGGCGTCGTCGTTCGAAACGGTGATGATTTCGTCATAAATCTTCGTATCGAGAACGCTCGGCACAAAGCCCGCGCCAATCCCTTGGATCTTGTGCGCTCCCGCAACGCCCGTCGAGAGCACAGCCGACGACGCAGGCTCGACGGCGACGACTTTGACGCTCGGTTTTTTCGATTTCAAATATCGCCCGACGCCCGTCACCGTGCCACCCGTGCCAACGCCAGCGACAAAGATGTCGACATCGCCATCGGTATCTTCGAAGATCTCGGGCCCCGTGTGCTCAAAATGCGCCTTGGGGTTGGCGGTATTGACGAATTGACCAGGGATAAAGCTGTTGGGAATCTCTTTGGCGAGTTCGTCGGCTTTTTCGATAGCCCCCTTCATGCCCTTGGCACCATCGGTCAAGACGAGTTCTGCACCGTATGCTTTCATGATTTGGCGTCGTTCAACCGACATCGTTTCGGGCATGACGATGATAATGCGATAACCGCGCGCAGCGGCAACCGATGCCAGACCAATTCCCGTATTCCCCGATGTCGGTTCGATGATGACCGATCCTTTGCCCAAAACGCCGCGCGACTCGGCGTCGTCGATCATCGCCTTCGCAATGCGGTCTTTCACCGATCCCGCCGGGTTAAAATACTCGATCTTCGCCAAAATCCTCGCCTTCAGACCGTATTCTCCCTCGATATGCGTCAGTTCCATCAACGGCGTGTGACCTATCAATTCATCGGCACTCTTAAAAATACGCGACATGATCTCTTCTCCTAATTTCTCTAGCTCGGAATCGTGCGCCCATCGAGACGACGGTGAAGCGCAGGTTCTTAAAAACCAACCAACCTACCAAGTTGGTGTGCTTATAAGTAATCCCTAGCCTCCCCGCTGTCAAATTTTTTTATCGTCGAAGTGCGTTAAATCTCGCCGTAATTTTTTTCCTTACATTCGTTGATGCTAAATCGCTCCGGAGCACAATACATGCCACTATTCCCGGTTTTGTAATCGATGCGGTCGTGGCAATCCAATTTTATAAGGCATCGATTGAGGTCGTCGAGTGCGTCGGAACAGAGGGGATACTTTTTGGCGTCGTTGGTGCGTTCGTTGCCGACTTGAACTAAGCACTGTTCGTGTGTGA
>SFMP01000062.1 GCA_004554395.1 Myxococcales bacterium
CAATTGCTAATTGCTAATTGCTAATTGCTAATTCCCCACTGCCCATTCCCAATCACCTCCAATTCCCCAATTGCTAATTGCTAATTGCTAATTGCTAATTCCCCACTGCCCATCCCCAATCACCTCCAATTCCCCAATTGCTAATTGCTAATTGCTAAAATGGCACAGTTTATGAATAAGGTGCGTCGCTCCCACGGGTCGCTCTAGAAGCCTCCCCCCCGAGAACGCCCCTATTTATTGACTTTTCCTCGCTTTTATCGCATATCGCGTCAGCTTTTGACGCAACGCACAAAGACATCGTTCCAAGTGCCAAAGAGAGTCGCCATGTTAGAACTCACCGCCACACAATACAGAAAAATCCAAGACGCCATGTCTGCACCCAAACAAGCCGTCATTCTCGCGGCCGGGCTCGGCAGCCGACTCGCTAAAACGAGCGACGATATCAAACCCCTTAAACTCGTCGGTGGCATGAGCCTCATTCAACGAAATATCCAACACCTCGCCGATTGCGGCATCGAAGAAGTCGTCATCGTCACCGGATACCACGCCGATATCCTCGAACGCTCGCTCCGTCGCGATTGCAAAGACATCCCCGTCAAACTCACTTTCGTCTTCAATCCCGAATTCCGAAAATCAAACGGTATCAGCGTCTTAGCCGCTAAAAAAGCTATCCGCGGCAACTTCATCCTCACCATGGCCGACCACATCTTCGACCCCGAAATGCTCGAACACGCCGCATCCACCATACCACCAAAAAACGGCGCCATCCTCTGCGTCGACTACAAACTCGACGAAGTCTTCGACATGGACGACGCCACAAAAGTCCTCGTGCAAAACGGAAAAGTCGCCAACATCGGCAAAAAAATCCCCAACTACAATGCCGTCGATACAGGCCTCTTCATCTGCACAAAATCCCTCTTCTCCGCACTCGATAACGCCCGTGCCAAATCCCAAAACGACGACTGCTCGCTCTCCGAAGGCATCGCCACTCTCATGAAATCCGGCACCATGGCCGTCCAAGACATCGGCGAACTCCAATGGCAAGACGTCGACGACGATATGATGCTACACCAAGCCGAATCGATGGTCGCAACGCTCGACGCCATCCCCGTCCACGCCATCGCATAACCCCCCCCCACAATCTCAAATTCCAAGCCCTTCTCGCCTCTGCGCGAAGAAGGGCTTTTTTCTGCCCGCCATCGCCACTCGCCCACCCCCAATCACCTCCAATTCCCCAATTGCTAATTGCTAATTGCTAATTGCTAATTCCCCACTGCCCATCCCCAATTACCTCCAATTCCCCAATTGCTAATTGCTAATTGCTAATTGCTAATTCCCCACTGCCCACCCCCATTCCCCCCATCCATTCCCCAACACGACGCCGTTTGCCGATTTTTGGAATAGTTGCGCAGTTTTTTACGTAAAATACTTGCACACGGTGGCGTCGCATTTTAACTTGCGCCCGGACAGCACTCTCGCATTGTCGTCCCACACTGTTTTGGAAGCTCAATGATACATCACATCAAAAAAATCACACTCATCACTCTCATCATGCTCGCTCTACCCGCCTGTGGCGCCGGTATCCTGCAAACCGCCGACTTCAAACAACCCTACTATTTCGCCGTCGACCCAGAAGCAAAAATCCCCGACACCGACGAAAACTTCCAAATCCTACAAACCGTCCAAAAATACCGCGACGCCATCGCAAACAAAGACGTCGCCACCCTGCGCGACATGGTCTCCTCCGACTACTACGAAAACGCCTCCACCACCGACGACCTCTCCGACGACTACGGAAACGAGCGTATCGAAGAAATACTCAACGACTACCTCGCACAATCCGTCAAAGACATCCGATTCATCATCGAAGTCAAAGCCCTCTCCCAAGAAGGCCTACAATACCACGTCGATTTCCAATACATCTGGAATTACCGCTACGAAGTCGCCGGACAATCCTACTGGCAATCCAAAAACGACACCAACCGCATGACCATCGTCCGCGAAAACGACGCATGGAAAATCAAAAACGGACTCTAATCCGCCATTTCCGCCCTACACCCCCTATTTCCGCCCATTTCCCCCTATCTACCTTATTTCCGCCCAACTCCTCCTATTTTCCATCATTCCACCCAATTCCGCTTTTTTCCTTTTTTTTTCCTTTTTTCCCTTTTTCCCCCTCTCGACGCTCCGGCTATGTGCTCACTTCGTTGCGCACATACGCCTACGCCGCGGTGCTATGTGCTCACTTCGTTGCGCACATACGCCTACGCCGCGGTGCTATGTGCTCACTACGTTGCGCGCATACGCACCGCCAGCTCCGCTATTTCGCTAACGCTCAATACGCTACGCTCCTTTTTTCAACGAGCCCCATCCTATTTGTGAGATATCTATGACCTGGACACGACGATCTTTTATTCAGACGAGTGCGATGGCCGCCGCTGGGTTATCGCTAGTAGGTTGCGCTACAGCGCCAAAATCGCCTACAACTCAACCCTCCATACAATCCCCAGTCCCTTTGGGAGAAGTTCCTATGGATTATTTTTACGATAAATTCGGCATCACGCGTGCCCTCATCGATCAAACGCTAGCCCGTGCCATGTCGCGCGGCGGGCAATGGGGCGAGCTCTTCTTCGAACACGCTCGACGCGGAAGCGTGTCTTTGCTCGACGGCAAAGTCTCACAAGCCTATGCCAGCGTCGAACTCGGCGTCGGTATCCGCTGCGTCGTCGACGACCAAGTCGGCTACGCCTACTCCGAATCATTCCTCCCCGAAGACATGCTCGCCGCTGCCGATGCCGCCGCCGCTATCGCTCCAGGCGTCAACGCCACGAAAATTTCCGAACGAAAACAACTCCAACTCAAACGATACTACGACCAAGATATCGATTGGGATGCCCTCGAAGTTGCTCGCGCTGTCGCTCTACTACAAAATATCGATAAAAAAACACGCGCTAAAGACGACGAAATCGTACAAGTCACCGTCGGGCTCACTTGGAACCAACGCGCCATCATGATCAATACATCCGATGGCGTCAACGCTTCCGATAATCAACCCTACTTCTCCCTACGACTCAACATCGTCATGAAACACGGCGACGAAACGCAATCAAATGGCGCAAACACCGCCGCCCTCGATAGCTTCGACGCTCTCACCGACGCCAAAATCGATGCACTCATCGACGAAGCCGTCGCCGACACAAAAATCTTATTTCAATCCGTCAAGCCAAAAGGCGGAGAATTGCCCGTCGTTCTCGGCGCCGGCGCCAGCGGAATCCTGCTACACGAAGCCATCGGACACGGACTCGAAGCCGACTTTAACCGAAAAGAACAAAGCATATTCGCCACCAAACTCAATCAAAAAGTCGCCTCTCCCGAAGTCACCATCTACGACTCCGGATGCTTCGACAATTCTCGCGGCGCTCTCGACGTCGACGACGAAGGCACCATCGGTCAACACACCGTTCTCGTTCAAAACGGCATTCTCACCAGCTACTTGCACGACAAAATCAGCGCACGTCACTACGGCGTAGCGCCCACTGGCAACGGACGACGCGAATCCTACAAATTCTACCCAGTCCCTCGAATGCGCGTCACATGCATGGATAACGGCTCGCACGATTTCGAAGAACTCATCAAAGATGTCGAATACGGCGTCTACTGCCGAAAATTCATGAACGGACAAGTACTCATCGGCGCCGGCGATTACACGTTCTACGTCAAAAACGGATTCCTCATCGAAAACGGAAAACTCACCGCCCCCATCAAAGACGTCAACATCATCGGAAACGGTCCCGATACGCTCTCCAAAATCACCATGGTCGGAAACGACTTCGTCCGACACGACGGCGGATGGACGTGCGGTAAAGCCGGACAAAGCGTCCCCGTCTCCCTCGGCATGCCCTCCGTCCGCGTCTCGTCCATTACCGTAGGAGGTGTTTAATCATGGATAACCTAAAACAACTCGTCGCTTATACTATCGATAAAGCTAAACAACTGGGCGCTCAAGACGCCTCCTGCTCCGCTATACACGCTCGTGAACTCGAACTCTCATGGCGTAAAGCAAAAATCGAAACTCTTGCCTCCGCCGGACAATCTGCCCTCGGCATCGAACTCTACGTCGACGGGCGATATGGCGCCTATTCCACTTCCGATCTCCGACGAGAAAGCGTCTCTGCATTCCTCGAAAAAAACATCGCCATGACGCGACTTCTCGACCCCGATCCCGCCCGCGGACTCGCCGATCCAAAGCGATACGAAAATCGTTCCAACGTCGACCTACAACTCTTCGACCCAAAAGTTGCCGAATTATCTCCAGAAAATGCCACCGATATCTGCAAAAAACTCGAAGATGCCGTCCTGACACACAAAGAAATTCCAATCACCGACGCCACGACTTCCGTCGGCATCGGCACTTCCGAGCGCTATAGCGCCACTTCCAACGGATTCGAAGGCTCCCGAAAGACGACGAGCGCACAAGTCTTCGCCTCGATCGTCGTCGCCGATGGCGACAAAAAACCTTCCGACTACGCCTATACTTCCGCCCGCCACATCGAAGACCTCGCTTCTATCGACGACATCGCCTCCGAAGCCGCCTACTTTGCCTCGCTCCGAATCGGGCAAAAAAAATTGCCCTCCGCAAACCGAACTCTCATCCTCGACCGACGAACCGCCTCCAGCTTCGTCACGCGATACATCAGCCCGATTTCCGGCAGCGCGCTCATTCGAAAACAATCCTATTTCGATCAAAAAATCGGACAAAAACTCGCCTCCGACCTCTTCGACCTACACGACGATCCATTGCGCATTCGCGGACTCGGTTCACAACTCTTCGACGCCGAAGGCATGTCTGCCCAAAAAGCACCCGTCTTCGATAAAGGAACGCTACGACAATTCTTCCTCGATAACTACTCCGCTCGAAAACTCGAACTCGACGCTACGACTGCCGCACCATCACAACTCGTTCTCACGCCCGGTTCGCGCGACCTCGCCGCGATGATCAAAGACGTCAATGACGGCATCTACGTCATCGGGTTCTTGGGCGGAAACATGGACCCCGTCCGCGGCGATTTCTCATACGGAATCGTCGGCGTCGCCATCGAAAACGGTCAGCTCACGCAACACGTCTCAGAAATGAATATCACAGGAAATTTCACCGATATCATGCTACGACTCTCCGAAGTCGGAAACGATCCAAAGCGCGACGCTACACACCAAATCCCATCGTTGCGATTCGACGATGTCGCCTTTAGCGGCACCTAAACGCGATGCGATTAGACGCTCTCAATCCCGTCTTCGCCTCGAAAATCACCGACGATGCCTCTGAGTGTGCCCAATCCCTAGGCTATTCAAGACAAATGATTGCCTGGGGATTCGATCACATGTTCGCCCATTGGGCACCCACCACTTGGATCGATTTTCTGCGCGGCGAAATCCCTGCCCTCTCCCCCACCCACGCCAAAGCCCTCTGCAATGCCGATCTCCCCGACGAAGATCGCGCTCAAATCTGGGCAAATACATTGGGAAAAAACAAACGCATATATCAGCGCATTGTCCTCGTCCCGGCCTCGACCGTCCCTAGCGCCGTTTTCCAAGATATCTGCCAAATCCTCATCCTGCCCGTCGCCCTCACGCTGCGCCCACCACGCGCGCACATCGACCTCTACACGACGTGGAAACACCACATCAACCAATACATGCCCGCTTTCGGCGCTCGACTCGCCATCGCTCAACCGTCTCACGACGACGACGATACGCGCCAACTATGCCGCTCACACCATGCCATCGTCATTTCGGGCAGCGATGCCACCATCGCACACTACCGCACACTATGCGCGAATCTCGATCCTTCCCTACGCCCACATATCGTCGCTCACGGACACAAAATCTCCGCCATTTGCATCGATGCCCCCGCCTTCCAACGCCTCGACGACGACGATTTCAATCACCTCGCCATTGATGCCTCGGTCTGGGACCAAACCGGATGCCTATCCCCTAAATTCGCCTTCGTCGAAGCCAATTTCGACGACGCATGCAACTTCGCCACGAAATTGTCTAAAGCACTCTCCGCTTTTGGTTCGCAAATTCCCCCCATCCCCCCCGATATCAACGCCTCTGCCGCAAAAAACAGTGACCTCCTCATGGCATCACTCGATGGCGCTTTCATCGCCCGTTCCATTCACGGCGACGCCATCGCCGTCTACCCGCCCGGCGCACCATTCGAACCCCTGCTACACCAACGACTACTACAAATCTATTGCACCAACTCCGCGCTCAATGCCGCTCTCGCCCTCGCACCCCGCGGCCAAGCTCTCGCCACGCGCTCACCCCTCTCCACAAACGAGCAAATCCCCCTCCGAAACGCCGGTTTCAACTACTTTTGCACCTTCGGAAACATGCAAGACCCACCACCAACTTGGCTACACGACGACATCGGTACGATCCGACCGCTCATCGCCTCCCTCCCCACGCAAACATAATCAAAGCCTCACGCCCTATCGTCCCCATCTCCACGCTCACCATGCTCCCCTTGTGAGCCACGCGCATCGCTCGTATGCACTCGACGCCTACCACCCTTCGACTTGCGCTCCGTTCCCCAGCGATTCGTCCGTTCCGTCGAATCGATCCGAATCGTTCGACCATCGAGCATCGTACTGTGAAGCGCCGCCTCCGCTCGCAAAGCATCCGATTCGTTCTCAAACGTCACAAATCCAAATCCTCGCGACCGCCCTGTGTCGCGCTCGCGTATCACAGTCGCTTCGATAATCTTACCAAACGGCGAAAATGCCCCATAAAGACTGGCATCTGTCGTCGCCCAAGCGAGACCACCCACGAATAACTTCTTCGACATCTACGTGTGTCCTCCGTTCTTTGACGCCATGCTCAATCCTGCACATCGGCGCGATTTGTCCTTCGTCGCGATTCCTTCTAGCGTTCTAGCGCAATCTAACGCCTCATTCTAACACACATAAACACACGCAAAAAAGAAAATTCACCCAAACTGCCCAAAAAACGTGTCCAAACGCGCAGCTCTCCCCACTCAATCCAAAAAAATCGACCCATACCTATTGATTTATTCATTCTCGCGCCGATCTTCATCCCTCATATAGCGGCGAGCTCTTTAACGCTCCCCAATCCATTCCCATTCTCACGAAGGATAATCACCATGTCATCGATCGTTGGTATAGACCTAGGCACCACCAATTCTGTTTTGAGCATCTTTGAAGGCGGGCACGCCGTCGTCATCGCCAACGCCGAAGGAAGCAGAACGACGCCAAGCGTCGTCGCATACACCGAAAAAGAAGGCATTCTCGTCGGCGAAATGGCGCGACGACAAAGCCTCGTCAATCCAAAAGGCACTATCTATTCCATCAAGCGTTTCATGGGAAAACGATACGACGAAGTCCCCGAAAACGACCGAAAAACTGTCGCTTACGACACTTGCGACCAACTCAATGGCGACCTCGGCGTGCGAATCGATGGCAGAATATACAGCCCTAGCGAAATCTCCGCGCAGGTTCTGTCGAAATTCAAAACACAAGCCGAACAATATTTGGGACACCCCGTCGATGAAGCCGTCATCACCGTACCCGCATACTTCAACGATGCTCAACGACGAGCCACACAAGTCGCGGGCGAAATCGCCGGACTCAAAGTTCGACGCATCATCAACGAACCTACGGCCGCTGCCCTCGCCTATGGCGTCGACAAAGACAAAGACGAAAAAGTCGCCATCTACGACTTCGGCGGCGGCACTTTCGACATCTCCATCCTCGAAATCGCCGAGGGCGTCATCGAAGTTCTCTCCACAAACGGCGACGCACACTTGGGCGGCGACGATATCGACCAAGCCATCGTCGATTACCTCGCACAACAATTCGAACGCGAAAATAACATGGACATCCGTGGCGATGCCCTCATCCTTCAGCGACTCAGAGAAGCCGCCGAAAAGGCAAAAATGGAACTCTCCTCGATGGTTCAAACCGAAATCTACCTACCATTCCTCACCGCCGACCAATCGGGACCAAAACACCTCCGCGCTCAATTATCTCGCGCACAACTCGACGCCATGATGATGCCTCTCGTCGAACGAAGCCTCGAATGCTGCAAACGCGCTTTCGAAGACGCAGGACTCAAACAAAGCGACATCGCTGAAGTCCTACTCGTCGGCGGTTCCACCCGCATTCCTCTCGTCCAACGCGAAGTCGAACGCTATTTCGGGAAAACCCCAAACCATAGCCTAAACCCCGACGAAGTCGTCGCCATCGGAGCCGCCATTCAAGGCGGCGTTCTCGCCGGCGACGTCCACGACATCGTTCTACTCGACGTCACTCCTCTCACTCTTGGCGTCGAAGCTAATGGCGGACTCATGGTCTCCCTCATCGATAGAAACACCACCATTCCCACCAAAAAGACAAAACTCTTCAGCACCACTGTCGACAACCAATCAAGCGTCACCATCAACGTCTACCAAGGCGAACGACAATTCGCCGCCGAAAACAGATTCCTCGGACAATTCGAACTCGCCGATATCGAACCCGCACCCCGCGCTGTCCCTCAAATCGAAGTCTGCTTCGATATCGATGCAAACGGCGTCTTGCGCGTCAGTGCCACCAATAAAAAAACCAATAAAGCCGAATCACTCGTCCTCATGGGCGCCGGCGGACTCACCGACGACGAAATCAGAAGCGCCATCGCCGACGCAGAAGCCGCTCGACAAGAAGACGAAAAGAGAAAAGAATTACTCGTCGCAAAAAACAAAGCTCAATCGTTCATCTTCAGCATCGCTCGCATGACGCGCGAAAACGAAAACGACGCATCCGACGAACTCAAAGCACAATCAAAAGCCATTCTCGAACGCGCCGACGCCACACTCGCCGACGAACAACTCTCCCTCGATGATCTCGAACAACTCAACAATGATCTTTCGTCGTGTAGCTGTAAATGGTATGAAATCGTCTACGCCAAAGAGGCTAAAGCTCGCGAAGAACAAGAACAAGCCGATCGCGATGCACAACAGCAAGCCCAAAATCAGGCGAGCCAAAATGACGACGCACAAACTCAAAATCAAGAATAACAGAAAAAAGATAATCCCTTCTTTCTCTTTCAAATTCCTACTGGCACTCCTCATCGTCGCCATCGTGCCAGTAGGCGTCTCTTTTTTCATCTTCGAGCAGATCTCCGACTTCAACCAGAAGCTCCAAAAAGAAGCCGTCGACAGCATCGACGGCGTCTCCGAGATCTACAAATCTTACATGCGAAACGAGTCCGAGAGAATCCTACTCCTACAACGAAACATCTCGCTCGAAATCGAACACGCTTGGCACGCCAATCACGCAACCTCTCTCCGCGACCTACTCTATAACGAAAAACTACAACGCAATATCCAAGCCATCTTCGACGATGCCATCGCCGAAAACCGAAACTTCTTCGACATCCGGCTCACCGTCAATCGCCTCCCCATCGTCAAAGCGACGAGCGATCACATCGATAGCACTTCCTACGCCTTCCACGCCGCCGCCACACCCATTCGCATCCTCGACAACAACCTATCGACGGCCCAACCACCACTCCCATCGTCAAACGACGCCGACGACGCCATGATGATCGTCGAAACTCACCTCGTCGCCCCCCCGCCCGACGACGAAGACGAACCCGATCAGACCGAGTTCGACGACGTCAAAACGCCCGACCACTTCCCCATCGAATCCAACGACGACTACCTACCCTCACAAAACGACAATTCGACCGAAAAAATCGACGACGAAACGCTCAAAAAAATCGCCTCACAAAAAGTCGATATACAACTCCTCATCCTCATCGGCGTCGAAAAAGCCCAAGCTAAACTATACGAACGACTCGGCGAAAAACGATACATTCACGGCTCCATCTCCACACTCGAAGCCGACCAAGATGCAAACATCACCGATTTCTACAAAAAATTCTACCTCTACGTCGCCATCTTCGTCTTCCTACTCTGCGCCGGACTCGCCATCGGCATCTCACTCCCAATGACGCGACGACTCTCACAACTCGCTCGCGTCACACAAGACGTCGCAAACGGCAACCTCAACGCCAAAGTCATCGTCCGCGGAAACGACCAACTCGCATGCCTCATGTCCCAATTCAACGACATGGTCGACGACGTTCGAAAAGCACAAGAATCAAAAGCATACATCGAACGAATGCAAGCATGGCAAGAAGTCGCTCGAAGACTCGCTCACGAAATCAAAAACCCCCTCACTCCCATCGTCCTCTCCGTCCAACAACTCGACAGAAAATTCGACGATTACATCGATAAACCTCAGAAATATCGTAAATTACTCGACGACGTCGTAGAAATCGTCAACGACGAAACGAAAACTCTCCGAAAACTCGTCAAAAACTTCAGCGAATTCGCTCGCATGCCAATCCCCGAAACGAAATCCGCAAATCTCTACGAATTCGTACAACAAATCGTCGCACAAAACATTCAATTCACCGAAGCCGCCAACATCGACGTCTGCACGCCCCCAAAACCCATCGCCGACGCCTACGTCGACATCGACCTCGAACTCATGCGACGCGTCTTCATCAATCTCATACGAAACGGCATCGAAGCCGCACAAAATGCAAACATCAACCCAAAAATCTGCATTTCCTTCACCGAAACAGCCCTCTCAAACCAGCACGCCATCGCCGTCTCCATCGCCGACAACGGCCCAGGCCTAACCGACGAACAAAAATCAAAACTCTTCATGCCATACTTCACCACAAAAGCCGACGGCACAGGCCTCGGACTCTCCATCGTCCGAAAAATCGTCGAAGAACACCACGGCAGCATCACACTCACCAACCGCCCAGCCCCCGAAACCGGCGCACTAGCCACCGTCACTCTCCCCACCATTCCACCACCATAACAACAAACGCCACTCACACCCCGCCCCTCCATTTTCAAACTTCTTTCTGCACTTTCATACTTCACCACACACTTTCATACTTCACCACACACTTTCATACTTCAGCCCCGCACTTTCATACTTCAGCCCCGCACTTTCATACTTCAGTCCCGCACTTTCATACTTTAGCCCCGCACTTTCATACTTCAGCCCCGCACTTTCATACTTCAACCTGCACTTTCATACTCCACCCTACGTTTTCAAACGATTTCAAATCATTTCAAACCCTTTCCCATTTCTCTTTTCTTTGATGCACGGGGGGAAGCCTCCCCCCACGCGGCTATTGCCCTACGGGCAATACACCGCTCCCCCCTCTGCGGGCGCTCAGTCGCCGCGCCCGCAACGCCCTGGCTCCGCATCCCCTCCCACACCTGCGCACTCAGGGCGCAGGGAGA